>CANBRV010000025.1 GCA_947372005.1 Comamonadaceae bacterium
GTGATGGCATAGTTGCGGTTTTCGCGCCACATCACGCCCGGTTCAAAAACGAGCTCGGGTTTGGCGATTTGCAATAGCGGAACGGCTTTGCCAGTGTTGGTGAATACGTTTAACTGCGTTAATTCATCTAAGCGATGATTTTTTGTCACACTTGCTTTGGCGTCGCCCGCATAGAGTCGCATCACGATATCAATTTGTTTATCGCCATCTCGAAACGTCGCGACAGGTGCGCCTCCGCCCAAGGTGGCCGTGGCCTGCGCAATGGATTTACTCGTCACGCCAAGCGCCCTTGCTTGCTCTTGATCAATGTTTAATTTAACGCTGGCAATAGACTCATTCCAGTTGTCATTAACACCCAGTGTGTGCTCATTTTTTTCTACAACGGCTTTCACTTTGTCGGCAATACCTCTTGCAACGACAGCATCGGGACCTTCCACGCGGAACTGCACGGGATAGTTCACTGGCGGGCCGTTGGGTAGCAGCTTGGCACGACCACGCACACCGGTAAATTCAGTTTTAAAGGCTTGCTCTAGCCTGGCACGCAGCACATCACGGCTTGGCAAGTCTTTGGGAATGACAATGATTTGTGCGACGTTGCTTTGCGGAAAAATTTGGTCTAACGTCAGCACAAAGCGCTGACTACCCGCCCCAATATTGCTGGTGTAACTCACGGCCTCGGGTTGCTTTGCAAGCCATCCTTCAATTTTGCGTACCTCAGCATCGGTTCTGTCGTAACTTGAGCCTTCGGGCAGCCAGACATCGACTAGCACTTCTAACCTTGAAGAGTCTGGGAAAAATTGCTGCTCGACCTTGCCCATGCCCACAATGCCCAGCGCAAACGCTAGCACGGTAGCAGCAATAGTTTTCCATGGATGCGTGATGCACCACGTCACCATGCGGCGCAAGAGATTGAGCGCTGGTGTGTTGAAAACGTCGTGGTGTGAATGGCTATGCTCGCCTCTGGAAGCCTTATCTGCTAAGGTCTGTGCACGATCTTTCAAAATTAAAAAACCCAAATAAGGTGTGAAAATGACCGCCGCAATCCACGACAAAATAAGAGCCATTGCCGTCACCGAAAAGATCGTGAAGGTGTACTCGCCTGCCGCCGATTTCGCCATAGCTATTGGCAAAAATCCAACCGCTGTGATGAGCGTACCCGTCAGCATAGGGAAGGCCGTGGCTTTGTAGGCAAAGGTTGCCGCTTCAAATTTGCCCATGCCTTCCTCCAGCTTGCGCACCATCATTTCAACGGCAATGATGGCGTCATCCACTAACAGGCCTAAAGCAATGATGAGCGCGCCTAAACTGATTTTGTGCAAATTGGTGTTGGTCATCCCCATCACTAAAAATGTCATCGCCAGCACCAGTGGAATGGTTAAACCCACCACCAAACCAGGGCGCCAATCGAGCACAAAAGGTGCATGCCAGCGCCCAAATAAGAGTTTTTTTGGAGATTCGTTTTTGTGTAGCCCAAGCGCTAAAAAGCTGACCACCAAAACGATAACGACCGCTTCAACCAAGGTGCGTAAGAATTCATTGACTGACCCTGCGACCACACGCGGTTGATCTTGCACTTTGTCCATTTCAATGCCGATAGGCAAACCCGCTTCGATTTTGGCCTCAGCCACCGCGAGCGATTTGCCCAGCGCAATAATGTCGCCACCCTTGGCCATCGATACGCCTAGCAAAATAATATCCTTGCCGTTTTGCCTGATTTTTTGCTGCGTGGGTTCAACAAAGCCGCGCTTCACTTTTGCCAAGTCGCCCAGACGCACTGTCGTCACCCCGACTTTAATGGGCATCGCCTCAAGCGTCGCCACTGCATTCGTTTGCCCACTCACGCGCACAGGCACGTTACTGCTCGTGGTGGTGATCGCACCGCTAGGCGCTACATCAAGTTGTCCTGTAATTTGCGCCAGCACGGCAGTTACATCAACCCCTTGCTGCGCCAAGCGTTGGTGGTTGAAATCGAGAAATACTTTTTCGTCTTGCACACCAAAGAGCTGCACTTTGGCCACGTCCTTCACGCGTAGCAATTGCTGACGCGTTTGCTCGACATATTCTTTGAGTTGTGCGTAGTTGTAGCCATCTGCACTAAAGGCAAACATCACACCATACACATCGCCAAAATCATCGTTAAAAAATGGACCCAACACGCCAGCAGGTAGCGTGCCCTCGCTCTTCATATCGTTCACCGTTTTGCGTGTGGTGTAGAAAGAGTTCGCAACCTCTTTTGGCGGAGCGCTATCCCTCAACTGCAAAATCGTCAGCATCTCACCTGGCTTGGTGTAGGTGCGAATTTTGTCTGCGTAGGGAACTTCTTGCAGCTTTTTTTCAATTTTGTCTGAGACCTGCTCCGCCATCTGCTGCGCTGTGGCACCTGGCCAATAGCTACGTACCACCATGGCACGGAAGGTAAATGGCGGATCTTCGTCTTGCCCTAGTCCAAAATAACTAAAGACACCACCCAAGAGCAACACGGCAATCAAGTAGCGAACGAGTGGGCGGTGATTGAGCGCCCAAGTGGATAGATTTGGCATGGAATGCTTTCCTTAGTTCGTGCGAACTTTTTGACCTTCAGTCAGCGTGTGTACGCCTGCTGTCACGATGACCGCGCCTGGCGCTAGGCCACTGGTCACCGCCACGACAGCATCCGCTTCTGCCGCGGGAACACTGGCTGCCAGCGTAATGGCACGCTTTTTAACCACCCCGCCCTCTACCACCCACACGGCAACTTTGCCCTGCGCTTCCACCACACTAGCAAGCGGCACCAATACATTCGCCGTACTGCTAGAGGCCTTACTGGTTATGGTTTTTCTATTGATCGTAACGGTTGCCGTAGATCCCAGTGGCGCGGCATTTTGCGCATCGCTCAAACTAGCTTTAATGGCATAAGTGCGTGTCAGTGAATCAGCAATCGCAGAGACGTCGCGCACGGTCGCCGCCAAAGTCGAACCAGACTTAGTCCATAGCTGCACTTCTAGCGGCGTACCGCGTTTGATCAAACCAGCCACGCCTTCGGGCACAGCAAACACGACATCTTTACCAGCGCCAGCAGAGACTTTCAGCACGGGCGTACCAGCAGCCACCACTTGCCCCACTTCCGCCGAGAGTGCCGTCACCACGCCATCGGCGTCTGCACGCAGTACGCCGTACTGCGTGGCATTGGCTCCCAAGGCACTATTGGCCTGTGCCGCAGCCAATGCAGCGCGGCTAGCGTTAGCAGCGCCAATGGCTTGATCAAGCGCACCTGCACTAATAAAGTTCTGTTTGACCAACTCTTGCGAACGCTTCAAGGCTGCTTGCGCTACATCGTCATTAGCTTTAGCCGCAGCTACTTGAGCCAGCGCCGCATTGGCAGAGAGCTGCAAATCAGATGGATCAAGCCGCATGAGCACTTGGTCTTTTTTCACCACCGCGCCAATATCTACCAATCGCTCAATTACTTTGCCCCCCACACGAAAAGCGAGTTGGGATTCAACGCGAGGACGGATTTCAGCCGAATATGAGCCATTAGAAGTCGCACTTGCGCTACCGACAATCATCGTTTTAACTGGACGGATCACCTCAGGCGGCGCGGCAGCTGCTTGTGGCTTACAAGCACTCAGCACTAATGCGCAGATAAGAGATGCTGCGAAAATCGAATGAAGTCCAAGAGTGGAAGCGCGCATGGTGATCTACCCGAATATGAAAGAAAATGATTTTAAGTTGCAGTGCAACAAACGACCGATCCATGCGACGAAATAGCTAAAACAAGACGTGATATGACAAGTCCAAACCAATCCCTCCCATCGACTTCAAAAGTTCTTAACATTGCGGCCTATCACTTTGTAGCCTTGTTGGACGCGGACGTTTTATGCCAAAACATCAAAGCCACGGCTGAGGGTTTAGAACTCAAAGGCACCGTTTTGTTAGCGACTGAGGGCATCAATCTCTTTTTGGCTGGCCAAGAGACGCGAATCAATCAGTTTGTTCGTCAATTATTAGAAGACGCAAGATTTACCAATTTGGAAATCAAACGCAGCTGGTCAGCAACGCAGCCGTTTAGAAAATTAATTGTCAAATTAAAAAATGAAATCATTCGCATGAATCACCCAACGATCAAACCCAGTTTTGATCCTGCGGCCTCGGTGCGCGCCCCAGCGGTGGATGCTCACACGCTCAAGCGCTGGCTGGATCAGGGTTTTGACGATGCGGGACAGCCTGTTGTTACGCTAGACACCCGCAACGCTTTCGAGGTGGACTACGGCACATTTGAAGGCGCAGTGGACTGGCGTATTGATAAGTTCAGCGATTTTCCTGCTGCGTTTCAGCAACACAAACCAGAGCTAGAGGGCAAAACAGTTGTTAGCTTTTGCACAGGCGGCATCCGCTGCGAAAAAGCCGCCATTTACATGCGAGAAGCGGGATTGCATGACGTGTACCAGCTAGATGGTGGCATCTTGAAATACTTTGAAGAGACACAAGTGACCACTGCTAACGGCGATGTAACCAACGTTGGCAATCACTACAACGGCAACTGCTTCGTGTTCGATGAGCGCGAGGCGCTAGGAGGCGATTTAAAACCCAAAGACTTGGGCGAAGAGAGCCGCTTTTCAGCCAGTCGGTTTTCGGCTAATCGTTTTGCAGTACCGCCAGCACATCCGATTTAAATTCACGTCGATACAAAGTCATCAGCACAGCAGCAGTCGCCAAACAGAAAACAATAGGCGAGACGAACCAGCCGACAACGGCAAAGGCAAAATAATAGGCTCTGAGCCCATCATTGAACGACTCAACAGCCAGTGCGACTAACCTTGCAGCCCTTTCTGCAAAAGCCTCACGATCCTGTTCACCAGACTCAAACGCCTCAGGCGGTGGCATGCCGCCAATCACCAGCGCCACAAACGTGTACTGGCGCATGCTCCAACTAAAGCGGAAAAAAGCGTAGACAAAAATCACGACCAAAGTCATCAATTTAACGTCAAAAATAAGCGCGCTGGTTCTAGCCACAAACGGAATATCGCGTACCAACTCAACCGCTTTGTCACTGGTGCCAAGCACCGCCAGCAAGCCACCAATCACCAAGATAGTGGTGCTGCAAAAAAACGAAGGCGTGGTCGATAACGTTTGCGTAATCACCGCATCAATCATGCGCGGATCACGTGCCGTGGCTTGCTTGAGCCACTCAAAGCGATAGCGATTGGTGACCTGCAAGAGAGATTCCTCACTAGCATTTGCACGGCGTGCATAGCCTGCGTAAGCAGCCCAAGCAATGGCAAACCACGCTAAGGCGAGCCAATCAAAAACGGAGAGGAGGCTAAAAATATTCATGGCGCAATCATAAAAGAGAACCCGAACGCCATAAGATTTTTGTCATCCCCGCGAGGGCGGGGATGACAAATCGCTATGCCAACTTCGCTGCAACTTCGGCTACACGCTTACCGTAAGCCAGCGCCGTATCCAAATCACCTTGTGCGATTTCAGATGCTGGTGCCATCGCACCCGCTTGTGCCATCACGCCCGTGAACGAACCAATACGGTTCAAGCCCTCGGTGATTTTGTACTCATTGGTCTCGGTCTGGCCAACCCAGATCATGCCCTGCTGCATTGCCAGCGTGACAAAGTATTGCAACGTCGAGAGCTTGTCGCCACTCATGCTGGCCGAGCAAGTAAAACCGCCAGCGACTTTATTTTTCCAGCCAAGTGTGAACCATTTTTTGCTTGACGCATCTGCAAACTTTTTAAACTGCCAGCTCACCATGCCCATGTAGGTTGGCGAGCCCATGATGATCGCGTCGGCGGCATCTAGCGTCGCCCACTGCGCGTCGGTCAAATTACCGTCCGCATCAATGGCGACTAGATCAGCTCCAGCACCTTTAGCCACAAACTCAGCCACACGCGCAGTGTGACCATAACCTGAGTGAAATACAACTGCTGTTTTTGCCATGAGAGTTTCTCCTTAAAGGCGATTAAAAATAAAACGAAATGTGAATCGTTACTTAGAAAATTTAGCATCCAAGCTAAATGCACCAGCACCCCACGCGACCACGCCCAATAGACCTCCTGCAATCGCAAGGTTCTTCATAAACATAATTTGATTGACCATCACTTGTGCGGCTTCCATCACCCAATAGTTATGGAAGATGATGCCTGAGACAACCGAGAAGATGGCAAGAATCAAGGCTGCTGCGCGGGCTTTAAATCCAAAGGCAAGCGCGAGGCCAAGACCGACTTCAACCAAGATTGCAACGACGGCACCCAAAGTTGGGGCCGGCAAACCTTTGGAAGCGATGTACCCCACCGTGCCGTCAAAGCCGCCAATTTTGGAGAGCCCCGCTGGAACGAAGAGCAGCGCGATGAGCAAACGGCCAACTAAGGCATAAGCGTTTTGAAATTTAGACATGATGAGTTTCCTTTGAAAAGTTAAAAAATGAAAATTAATGTGTGGCTAAATCAAACACCAGCACCTCTGCGGCCTTGGCTTTAGTCAACCGAAGTAGCGTCTCAGCCTCTAACAAAGCAGCATCGCCACCCGTCAAAGATTGCCCGTTGACCGTAAGTTCACCCTTAATCAAGTGAACATAGGCCTTGCGAGTCGGGTCAAGCGCTAATTGCGCCGTCTCCGCCCCGTCAAATAATCCTGCGTAGAGCTTGGCATCGGCGTGAATCGTCACACTGCCCGCTTGCTGATCTGCCGCGTTGCCACTGGCAACCAATTTCAGCTGACCGAGTTTTGTCTCGGGCGCAAATGTTTTTTGCTCATAGCTGGGAGGAATACCCGTGACGTTTGGCTCAATCCAAATTTGCAAAAAATGCGTCTCCTGCGCAGGCGCATGATTGAACTCGCTATGACGTACACCCGCACCTGCACTCATGCGCTGCACATCTCCAGGAGGAATGCCTTTGACATTCCCCATGCTGTCTTTGTGCGCCAAATTACCTGATAGCACGTAGCTGATGATTTCCATATCGCGATGGCCATGCTCGCCAAAGCCTGTGCCTGGCGCAATGCGATCTTCGTTAATCACACGCAAATTGCCAAAACCCATGTGCGCAGGGTCGTAGTAGCCGGCGAAGCTAAACGAGTGATAGCTCTTGAGCCAGCCATGGTCCGCATAGCCGCGTTCTTTAGATTTTCTAATGGTGATCATTGATCTCTCCTAATTTGCAACCCTTGTTTTTGATTGCGATGGAGGGATTGTGCGAGTCGTTTGATGATTTAAAATCGAATTGTTTTCACGACATCGTTCAATTATTTTGAATACTACCGATCTTCTCAACCCAGAAGCCATCCGCATGATGGCTGCCATAGCCGAACACGGCAGCATGGCCAAGGCCGCACGCAGCCTAGGGTTGGTGCCCAGCAGCCTCACCTACCGCGTGCGGCAAATTGAGGATGCGCTCGATGTTCTGCTCTTTGACCGCAGCTCGCGCCAAGCCAAGCTCACTGCTGCGGGCAGCGAGCTGCTACGCGAGGGCTCACGGGTGATGCAAGACTTGCACGCAGTCGCCAACCGCGTCAAACGCGTCGCCACAGGCTGGGAGCCGCAAATAGACATCGCGGTCGATAGCATCATCGTCAAATCCACCGTGCTAGAGCTAGTCGAGGCATTTTTTACGCTAGGTGCGCCTACCCGCGTACGCCTGCGAGACGAGACGCTATCTGGCACTTGGCAAGCCTTGGTTGAGGGCAAAACCGATCTGGCGATTGGTGTGGTCGCCGACACGCGCATTGCGGGCATCAAATCCAGACCTATGGGTGAGGTACCCTTCGTCTTTGCAGTTGCGCCACACCACCCTCTAGCTAGCTTTGCAGAACCATTAACGGACGAGCAAATCAAAATGCACCGAATCGTAGCCGTGGCTGATAGTTCCAACTCTCAAGGCACCATGAGCGTTGGTATTTTGAGCGGTCAAGACGTACTCACGGTCGCTGATATGACGGATAAACTCCAAGCGCAGCTACGCGGCCTTGGCTGCGGTAATTTGCCAGAATGCATTGCCAAGCCCTATATCGACTCAGGGCGATTGGTGATCAAGCAAACCAATCGCCCGCCGCGCATTCCGAACGTGAGCTATGCCTGGCGCGATAGCCAGCATCTAGCCACCACCAACCGCGCACTCCAGTGGTGGCTAGACCAGCTTGCCAGCCCCAAAACGCAGGCCGCGTTACTGAATGCCCCGAATATTTCATGATGCCCCGCGCCTCTTACATCGGACGCTATATTGGTAGGTTCGCGCCCTCGCCCACAGGCCCGCTGCACGCGGGCTCACTGGTTGCGGCACTCGCTAGCTGGTTGGATGCACGGGCTCACAGTGGCAAGTGGCTGGTACGCATAGAAGACGTGGATAAGCCGCGCTGCATCAAAGGCATGGACACCGTGATCTTGAGTCAACTCGCGGCGTTCGGCATGACAAGCGACTCACCTGTGGTGTACCAATCGAAGCGGGCGTCTTTGTACGAATCGGCACTGGAAAATCTGCAGTCGAACAGCACGGTGTACCGCTGCTATTGCTCACGCAAGGCCATCGGACTGGGCATCTACCAAGGCACTTGCCGCGAGGCGTTATGGAATAAGCCCTCCCAGAACACATGGCCAGAAGGTCAATATGCATACCGCCTGCAGACGGGTAACCAATTGACAAACTGGCTAGACAGATGGCTCGGACAGCAATCGCAAAACGTGGCGAATGAGGTGGGCGATTTCGTCATCAAACGTGCCGATGGACTCTTTGCTTATCAGCTCGCAGTCGTCGTGGACGACCTTGATCAAGGCGTGACCCACATCGTGCGCGGGGAAGATTTAGCCAACAACACGGCACGACAAATCGTTCTCAAAAATGCTTTGCAGGCCACATGGGATAAGGCCTGCAGCAGCGCCGTTGGTAGTGATTTCCAATATCTGCATGTGCCACTGGTGCTGGCCGTTGATGGAGAAAAACTGTCCAAGCAAAACGGCGCCGTGGCTTTGGATTTGAGGAACCCGCTCTTTGAATTGAATCTCGCCGCCGCTCGGCTTGAGCTGCCCGCACAGCATGGCTCGATAGGGGAAGCCCTGATGGCTTGGACGCGCCAGTGGCAGACAATGTATTCACTATGACCTCTTCTACCCCTTCATCTTCATTACCCCCTGCTTATGCGCTCAATGGCGCACAAAGCGACCCCAACATCCTTGGCTGGATGCAAGGGCACCCGCCGCCTATGGACAAACGCATCCAACAAAGTGATGGCAGCTTTTTCACCTTCCCAAAAACGCGCTGGGCGTTTTCACATACACGTGAAATCGTACCCACCTCCAATATTTCAAAAGGCATAGGCGCTGCTAGTACGTTGCCCACGACTTTGCGAGATGATTTAGACGCTGCCAGCTGTACGGTGCTTGGAAGTGACAAGCGCATGACGTGGGGCGAAGCCTTTGATGCCAACTACACCGATGGCGTGGTGGTGCTGCACAAAGGGATAATCATCTATGAGCGCTATGCGGGCGCACTTACGCCTGAGCGCCAACACTGGGCGTTTTCAGTCACCAAATCATTTGTCGGCACACTTGGCGCGATGCGCGTTTTTGATGGCTCGCTAGATCCAACCAAGCTCATCCCACACTACATCCCCGAGCTAAAGGGTAGTGCCTTTGGTAGCGCCACCGTGCGGCAGGTCATGGACATGACGACCAACTTGCAATATCTAGAGAACTACGCTGACCCGAAAGCCGAAATTTGGGAGCACAGCCGCGCGGGAGGTTTGCTTCCCAAACCCATCGACTACACGGGCGAGCCTTCGTTTTACGACTATTTACCGCGTGTCAAACTGGGCAACGAATATGCAGGCCAGCATGGACAAGGCTTTCGCTACAAGACAGTGAACACCGATGTGCTGGGATGGATTCTTCGCCGCATAGCTAGCGAAGGGCGAAGCGAACGACTTGGCGAGCAATTATCCAAACACATTTGGAGCCGACTTGGCTGCGAGCAAGAGGCCTATATCACTGTCGATAGCGCGGGCACCGAGTTTGCAGGTGGCGGCCTGCACACCAGTCTGCGCGATCTGGCACGCTTTGGCGAAATGATGCGGCAAGGCGGGTTTTATAACAACCAGCAAATCGTGCCAGAAGCCGTCATTACAGGTATTTGCCAAGGTGCGGACAAAGAGCACTTTGCCTCCGCTGGCTACAACCTACTGCCAGGCTGGAGCTATCAAAGCATGTGGTGGATCACACATAACGAGCATGACGCCTACATGGCGCGTGGCATTCACGGACAAGCCATCTATGTTGACCCTAAAGCGGAAATGGTGATTGCCCGCTATGGCTCGCACCCGCTAGCGGCAAACGTACACTTAGACCCCACATCGTTGCCTGCGTACCATGCGCTAGCCAAACATTTGATTGAAAACCCATGACCACCACCGTCGTTATTAGCGGAACTGGTATTTACCAGCCCGAGCACATCATTACCAACGCCGAGCTAGTCGAGTCCTACAACGCCTACGCTGATTTGCAAAATGCCAAATATGCAAGCGACATTGCAAACGGATCGCGTGAGGCATTGACGCATTCCAACGTCGCCTTCATCGAAAAAGCATCGGGCATTAAACAGCGTTACGTGCTTGAAAAAGAAGGTGTGCTCGACCCCACCCGTATGTATCCACGATTTACACCGCGCGGGAATGACGAGCTGTCTTTAATGGCAGAAATCGCTGCAAAGGCTGCAGAGCAAGCCTTAGCAGCCGCAGGAAAAACAGGCGCTGACGTGGATATGGTGCTGTGCTCGTCTGCCAATATGCAACGTGCTTACCCCGCTATGGCTATCGAAATTCAGCAGGCGATTGGGGCTGGCGGCTTCGGTTTTGATATGAATGTCGCGTGCTCATCTGCCACTTTTGGTATCGAGCAAGCCGTGAACGCCATCAAAGCGGGCACAGCCAAGTGCGTGCTGATGGTCAACCCAGAAATCACGTCTGCGCACCTAGAGTGGCGCGACCGCGACTGCCATTTCATCTTTGGCGATGTGTGCACAGCGGTAGTTGTGGAAGCGGCAAGCACAGCAACATCCGTGGATCAATGGGAAGTGCTAGGCACCAAGCTTGCCACGCAATTTTCTAACAACATCCGTAACAATTTTGGTTTTATGAATAGCGCTGAAGACACCGAACCCGATGCGCGGGACAAAAAATTTCAACAAGAAGGCCGCAAAGTATTCAAGGAAGTTGTGCCCATGGCGGCAAGCCACATTGAAACCCATCTTGCCTCGCTAGACCGAGCCCCACAAAACGTTCGGCGGTATTGGCTGCATCAAGCTAATCTTGGCATGAATCAATTGGTGCTCAAAAAATTAGTAGATCGTGAAGTTGGGAACGATATTGCGCCGCTCATTCTTGACGAATACGCTAACACTGCGTCGGCGGGTTCGGTGATTGCTTTTCACGCACACCGAAGCGACTTGCAGGCGGGCGACGTGGGCGTGATTTGCTCATTTGGTGCGGGTTATTCCATTGGAAGCGTGGTGGTAAAAAAATTATGAGTGACACAATGAGCGAAGTAGAAAAAGAGATTCCCTATCAGCGCACCATTCGCAGTTTTGTTATTCGTGCGGGGCGTTTAACCACAGGACAAGAGCGAGCGTTCAACACATTTGGCGATCAGTTTTTAGTTCCCTACAAACCAGAGTTGCTGGACACCACCGCCGCATTTGGTCGCGCTGCTCCCACTATTTTAGAAATTGGTTTTGGCATGGGCGAAGCCACGGCGCATATTGCAAGCGTTAGACCAAGCGACAACTTTTTGTGCTGCGAAGTGCACGCGCCCGGCGTGGGTGCGCTACTCAAGCGAGTCGGCGAAGGCGTGGATGGACAAGATTTAAAAAACGTTCGCATCATTCAGCATGACGCAGTCGAAGTGCTGGATCATATGATTGCGGACGCAAGCTTGGACGGCATCCACATTTTCTTCCCCGACCCGTGGCACAAGGCAAGGCACAACAAACGCCGATTGATTCAAGCACTGTTTGTGACGAAATTAGCGAGTAAATTAAAGGCGGGCGGCTACATCCACGCAGCAACCGATTGGCAAAACTATGCTGAGCAAATTTTGGAAGTATTTAGCGCTGAATCGCAACTAAAAAACACGACAGCTAACGCTGATGGCTACACCGACAAGCCCGACTACCGCCCACTCACAAAATTTGAGAACAGAGGTATCAAGCTCGGGCACGGGGTTTGGGATGTGGTGTTTACGAAATCTTAAAAAATCCAACCCCAGCCGAGCCACTACCCACCTCATCCACGGTGGCTTCGCGCACGGCATGCACTTTAAGCTCTAAATCAATACTGATGCCTGCTAGCGGATGGTTGCCGTCGATGACGATATGCCTAGGATAGATGTCGGTCACAGTATAGAGCGCATCCAGTGGCGCGTCTTTTAGCATCTCTTGCACGGGTGGATATTCTTCGCGCAGATCTTGCAGAGCCGTGCCGTCTAGGCTCATGCCCACTTCCACACCCTTAGCGAAATCGTCAGGGAACGCCTCGCGAGGGATCAAAAAAATGAGCTTGTCGTTGAAATCACCAAAACCTTGCTCTGGCTCGATGTAAAGCTTGATTTTTTGCCCGAGTAATTGCTCGCGCGGCTTGGCTTGCAAGGCTTGGTCGATGGGAGGCAGTAAATCATCGCCACCAACCAAAAATTCGACAGGCTCGTCTAAAACGTCAAGCTCATCACCTAAGGAGTCTTTCATAACCCACGTCAGTGCGGCAACGAAAGCAGAGGTAACAGGTGCGGCAGGGGTGATCGCAAGTTCGGATGCGTGTGTGTGTATGGATGTATCGATTTCGTTCATGGGACAATTGTCGCATCATGAAAACGAATAGTCCCCTCCAATTGCTTGGCAATATCAGTCCCGATGAGTTTATGAACGAGTATTGGCAAAAAAAGCCACTGCTCGTGCGTGGTGCTATTCAGGCGCAAGCCTTATCCAGCTTACCCTCCCGCAGCGATCTTTTTGAACTTGCTCGCCGCGAGGATGTGCCGTCGCGCCTTATTGAGCTTAAAAAATCAAAGTGGCAGTTGGCACACGGTCCTTTTGGCGCGGATGCAACCAAGCTCCCCGCCCTCAAAATGCCGGATTGGACGCTCTTGGTGCAAGGGGTGGATTTGTTGGATGCGGCCACGCACGAGCTGCTCAAACAATTTCGCTTTGTCCCCGACGCACGTTTAGACGACGCGATGTTTAGCTTTGCAACCGCTGGCGGCGGCGTGGGGCCACACTTTGATAGCTACGACGTGTTCCTCTTGCAAACGAGCGGCAGCAGGCGCTGGCGTATTGGGGCACAAAAGAATTTGGATTTGGTGGATGGCGCACCGCTCAAAATATTGGCGGACTTCAAACCCACCAAAGAATATGTGCTGGAAGCGGGCGACATGCTGTATTTGCCACCGCGCTACGCTCACGATGGCGTGGGTTTAGCTGGAGACGATTGCATCACTTGCTCTATCGGGTTTAGAGCACCTAAAAAAGTGGAATTGGCACGCGAGCTGATGGATCGCTTGCAAGAGGATTTAAACGATCGCATGGACGAGACGCTGCTCTACACGGACAAAAATCAAACGGCAACAGAGACCCCTGCGCTGATACCTGATGCCCTACATGCCTTTGCGCATGAGGCTTTGCAGGCAGCACTGGGCAATAAACTAGATCTGCAAATTCATCTTGGCGAGTATCTAACCGAGCCTAAACCCGAGGTCTGGTTTGAAGCGAATGAGAAAAAAGTCTCTTGGTCAAAAATCAAAATCATCCAACTGGACGCGGCAACTCGCATGATGTTTGACGATAAGCACATCTTTATCAATGGCGAGAGCTTCGCAGCTAGCGGAGCGGATGCCAAGCTCATGCGCAAGCTAGCAAATGAGCGTGAGCTTCTTGCGGCAGATATTGCCAAAGCAAGCGAAGGCGCCAGCGAATTGCTGACGGAGTGGATAGCCGCTGGGTGGTGTCATGCTTAATACGTCAAGCACGGATCGGCAAAATTGGCTGTTGGCTGATTGGCTCAAACACTGCGAGGGTATCCACCCTATCGGCATCGACATGGGTCTTACCAGAGTAAGTGCCGTCGCAAGCCGCATGGCGCTTGGCTTTACGTGCCCTGTCATCACCGTCGCGGGCACCAATGGCAAAGGATCTACCTGCGCAATGCTTGAATCCATTTTGTCAGAAGCGGGCTTTAAAACGGGCGTTTATAGCTCGCCGCATCTGGTGCATTTTGAGGAGCGCTGCCGTCTGCAGCGCCAAGTCATCAAAGCCGATTTACTGTTTCCGCATTTAGAAAAAGTCGAGCTGGCGCGATTGGCGGAGCCTGCCATTTCGCTCACTTATTACGAGTTCACCACGCTAGCAATTTTGTCGCTGATGAGCACATCTAACCTTGACATTGCCATCCTAGAAGTTGGTCTTGGCGGGCGCTTAGACGCTACCAACATCATTGATGCCGATTGTGCCGTGATTACCAGCATTGACCTTGACCATACCGAGCTGCTCGGTCACACCCGCGAAGCGATTGGCTTTGAAAAGGCAGGCATCATGCGTGCAGGCAAACCCGTCATTTGCAGCGACCCGCTTCCACCGCAGAGCATTAGCAAACACGCAGCAGACATTGGTGCAGACTTGTGGCTACTCGCACGTGACTTCCACTTGGGCGGAGACAAGCAGCAATGGTCTTGGGCAGCGTCTGAGGGACGTGGTCGCAGGCAGTACCACGGCCTTGCCTACCCTGCGCTGCGCGGCGCAAACCAACTCATCAATGCAGCAGGGGTCATCGCGGCGCTGGATGCCATAAGGCCGCTCTTGCCCGTAACGGCGCAAGCAGTGCGCAATGGTTTTGCCTTTGTCGAGTTTCCAGGGCGTTTTCAAATCATTCCAGGCCAACCGACCTTGGTGCTGGACGTAGCGCATAACCCGCATTCGGTGGCGGCACTCACAGCTAATTTAGATGCGATGAGCTATCACCCCCGTACCCACGCTGTGTTTGGTGCGATGGCAGACAA
>CANBRV010000026.1 GCA_947372005.1 Comamonadaceae bacterium
CCTTCGGCTTTGCTGAGAATATGTTCGGCATAAAACTGAGCGGTGTGAATCTTGGCTTGCATGAAAGCCGCGTCATTTCCTTTAGCCAGCTCATCTTCAGCCACCAAAAGCGCGCGCGCTAGCTGCCAACCCGCCACTACATTGCCTGCTAGCATGAGGTAAGGCACGCTGCCAGCAAACACGGCATTGGGCGATGCTTTGGTGTTGCCTGCGACGAAATCGATCACTTCGATGAGGGCTTTGCGGGCGATGCTGAGCTGCTTCGCGACAGCCTTGCAGGCCATGCTGGTATTGGCTTTCGCCATTAGTGCTTTTTCTGTCACTGCAATCTGAGCACAAATCGCTTTGGCAGTTTGCCCGCCATCACGCGCCGTTTTGCGTCCGACTAAATCGTTGGCTTGAATGGCGGTTGTGCCTTCATAAATCGGCAGAATTTTGGCATCGCGGTACAGCTGCGCTGCACCTGTCTCCTCCATAAATCCCATGCCGCCGTGGACTTGCACGCCAAGGCACGTCACCTCTTGGCTCATCTCGGTGGAGTACCCTTTGATGAGTGGCACGAGGAATTCGTAAAACGCTTGGTTTTGTTTGCGAGTGTCTGCGTCTGCGTGGTGATGCGCGGCATCGTAGGCGCTTGCGCCCACTGCGGCCATCGCGCGGCAACTCTCGGTGAGCGCACGCATTGTCATGAGCATGCGGCGCACATCGGGATGGTGAATGATGGGTGCAGACGCTGCAATTGAGCCATCGACAGGGCGACTTTGCACGCGGTCACGTGCATACGCAACGGCCTTTTGATAGGCACGATCTGCGACCGCAACGCCTTGCACGCCAACGCCAAAGCGGGCGGCATTCATCATGATGAACATGTACTCTAAGCCGCGGTTTTCTTGACCGACTAGGTGACCAATGGCACCACCGTGATCGCCAAATTGCAGTACGGCTGTGGGGCTGGCTTTGATGCCTAGCTTGTGTTCAATGCTCACACATTGAACATCGTTGCGAGCGCCCAGCGTTCCGTCCTTGCCTACTAAAAATTTAGGCACTACAAACAGCGAAATTCCCTTTACACCTTCGGGCGCGCCTTGTACTCGCGCCAGTACGAGGTGGACGATGTTGCTGGCCATGTCGTGCTCACCATAGGTGATAAAAATCTTTGTGCCAAATACCTTGAACGTGCCGTCTGGCTGGGCTTCAGCGCGGGTTCGCACTGCTGCCAAATCGCTACCCGCTTGCGGCTCGGTCAAGTTCATCGTGCCCGTCCACTCGCCGCTGACTAGTTTGTCTAAGTAGGTGGCTTTGAGTTCATCTGAGCCTGCGGTCAGCAAGGCTTCAATCGCACCGTCCGTCAACATCGGGCACAGGGCAAAGCTAAGACTAGACGCGTGGAGCATCTCCACGCATGCCGCGCCAATCGTTTTGGGCAAGCCTTGGCCACCGCATTCTGGTGGATGCTGCAAGCCCTGCCAGCCGCCTGCACAAAACTGTGAATAGGCTTCTTTAAAGCCTTTGCTGGTCACGACTTTGTTACCAGCTTCCCAGTAGGACGGTGCAACATCCGATGGATAGTTGAGCGGTGCTACTACGTTTTCGTTGAACTTAGCGCACTCCTCAAGCACGGCTTGCGCTGTATCGAGTCCCGCATCCGCAAAGGCTTCGATTTGTGTGAGCTGCTCAAGTCCAGCCAAATGCTGGATGTTGAACATCATGTCTTTGACTGGGGCTTTGTAGCTCATTGTGACTTCCTAAGAATTAAAGAGCTGCTACAAGCTCTGGCACAGCGATGAAGAGATCTGCCTCCAAGCCGTAATCTGCGACGCTAAAAATGGGGGCTTCAGGGTCTTTGTTAATCGCCACGATGACCTTGCTGTCCTTCATACCTGCCAAATGCTGAATCGCGCCGCTGATGCCGCAAGCCACGTAAAGCTGCGGTGCGACGATTTTGCCTGTCTGACCCACTTGCCAGTCGTTGGGTGCATAGCCTGCATCGACCGCAGCACGTGATGCACCTAGCGCTGCACCTAGCTTGTCGGCGAGTGGCGTCATCACTTCGTTGAACTTCTCGCTTGAACCTAATGCGCGACCGCCCGAAACTATGATCTTTGCAGCCGTCAATTCTGGGCGATCGTTCTTGGCGATTTCACTGCCCATGAAGGTGCTCTTGCCGCTAGAGGGCACAGCGGATAAGGATTCCACGGTAGCCGAGCCGCCCGTGCTGGCTGCTGGATCGAAGCCTGTTGTGCGAACGGTCAAAACTTTTACGCTGTCGCTGGACTGCACCGTCGCAATGGCATTGCCTGCGTAGATAGGACGCTCAAACGTATCGGCAGAGATGACTTTCGTCACGTCTGACAACTGTGCAACATCTAGCTTTGCAGCCACGCGCGGCGCAATGTTTTTGCCGCTAGCCGTGGCTGGAAACAAGATGTGTGAATAGTTGGATGCAATGGCGAGAACCTGCGCTGCAACCTCTTCGGCGAGACCATGCTCAAAATAAGCTGCGTCAGCGTGAAGTACTTTTGAAACGCCCGCTATCTGGGAGGCCGCACTAGCTGCGGTCTGCGAGGCGCTACCTGCTACAAGCACGTGTACATCTGGCCCGCAGGCCAATGCTGCTGTAACGGTATTGAGGGTGGCACCTTTGATAGATGCGTTGTCGTGTTCGGCGATAACAAGAATAGACATGATTTGATTCCTTAATTCTTCTTAGATAACTTTGGCTTCAGTCTTGAGCTTGGCAACCAGTGTTGCCACATCAGGCACTTTGACGCCTGCACCGCGCTTGGCGGGCTCAGCCACTTTGAGCGTCTTGATGCGTGGAGCTACGTCCACACCCAAGTCTTCGGGCTTAAAGATATCCATCTGCTTTTTCTTTGCCTTCATGATGTTAGGCAGCGTCACGTAGCGTGGCTCATTCAAGCGCAAATCGGTGGTAATCACAGCTGGAAGGCTGATGGATAGGGTTTCCAATCCACCATCGACTTCGCGGGTGACAGAGGCTTTGCCATCCGCAATTTCAACTTTGGACGCAAAAGTAGCCTGCGGCATATCAGCCAGCGCCGCCAGCATTTGACCCGTTTGATTGCAGTCGTCGTCGATAGCTTGCTTGCCCAAAATGACTAGCTGCGCGCCTTCTTTGACCATCAAAGCTTTGAGCAGTTTGGCAACCGCGAGTGGCTGCAAGTCAACGTCGGTTTCAACCAAGATGGCGCGGTCAGCGCCAATCGCCATGGCCGTGCGCAGTGTCTCTTGACATTGGGTCACGCCGCAGGATACGGCAATCACTTCTGTGACTACACCTTTTTCACGCAGACGAGTCGCTTCTTCGACTGCGATCTCGTCAAACGGATTCATGCTCATTTTGACCCCAGCCAGATCCATGCCCGTGCCATCAGATTTGACGCGGACTTTGACGTTGTAATCCACCACACGCTTAACAGCGACTAAAACTTTCATATACCAAGCTCCAAAGTTAAACAGAAATTGACTGATCGATTCTAGGTGTTAGCCTTCGCTAAGACTGACGTATGTTGCGCAAAGCAAAAACACAAAAAGAACGATCGTGCTTTTATTGTAACTCGTCAACGATCTGTGCTTTGCGTTCGTTGAATAAGAAAATAAAAATGGAGACAGTCATGCAAGTTTTGAATGAAGCGGATGCGCGGCATTTGTTGGTACGTGCAGGATTTACACCAAGTCATGCAGAGCTACAGCCGTTATTAGGTATGACTTATGAAATGGCAGTGGATCGCATCTTGCAAGCCGCACGGCAAAACAAAACGCAGCAGCCAACGCCTGCTTTTGTGAGCGCATCCACTTTCACACCGCCAGGCCAGCTCAAAACGATAGAGGCGCGCCAAGAGCAACGCCGTACGCAGATATTAGAAGGCGTAGAAATCAAACAATGGTGGCTGTGGGAGATGCTGACGACAAGCAATCCATTGGTTGAGCGCATGACACTTTTTTGGCATAACCACTTTGCGACATCGCAGCAAAAAGTGGTGCGTTCGATAGCCATGTGGAATCAGCACCAATTGCTGCGATCAGAGGCGCTAGGTAGCTTTTCTAAGTTGCTGCTAGGCATCGTTCGCGACCCTGCGATGCTTATTTATCTCGACAACATCAATAGCAGCTGGCAGTCGCCAAACGAAAACTTAGCAAGAGAACTTTTTGAATTGTTTACGCTTGGTGAGGCCAGTACGGGCGGTGAATATACCGAGCAAGATATCAAAGAATCAGCTCGTGCCCTCACTGGCTATAGCGTGAATGGCGATACCGGTGCTTTTATGTTTAGCCCTCGATTACGTGATCCAGGCTCTAAACGCATTTTGGGTAGTTCTGGCTTTTTAGATGCCGAGGGACTAATTGACATTATTTTGAAACAACCACAAACAGCTCGTTATATCGTTACAAAGTTATGGTTGGAGTTTGTTTCACCTACGCCGACTACACAGGTCGTCACGCAAGTGGCCGATCAATTTCGGCAAAGCGGCTACGACATTGGCGTTGCATTACGTGCTTTGTTGCTTAGTGATGAGTTTTGGGCGCTAAGCAATCGCGGTAGCCTCATTAAGTCGCCCATTGATTTGCTGGTTGGTGTGGCACGGCAATTCCAATTTGCCGTTTCCCAGTCCGATGTGTTGATGAATCGATTGGCAGGCCTGGGGCAAAACTTGCTCATGCCGCCCAATGTCAAAGGCTGGCCAGGCGGTACGCAGTGGATTAACGCGACCACGTTACTTGAGCGCAAGCGTACGACAGAGCAGATTTTTTCGATTGGCAACAACATGAACGCCTCCAGCCTTGGCATGTCGTTTGATCGCGAAAAATTTCTCAATCAATATGGCGCCACCACAGAGCGGGAGCCCGATGTGATTGCCAAACAAAAGCTGGCGGGTGCCATGTTTGCAACTGCTCAGCCCTCGCACGCAGTGCCTGCGGGAACGGTGGGCTCGGCGTACATTCGGGCTCTCACGCTCGATCCTGTGTTTCAACTGAAGTGAGTGAAATAAGGAAATGACCATGCAACGCAGAAACTTTCTAGATCACTCCGCAAAAATCATGCTCGCAGGCCATGCTGGCATTGGTTTGCTGGGCATGCCTCTTGTCGGACTTGCCCAATCTGGCATAGCAAGCACATTTTCAAAAAGTGCGTTGAAAGACCGCGTGCTGATCTTGGTAGAGCTCAAAGGCGGTAACGACAGTTTGAATACGGTGATTCCGTATGCGAACCCCATTTATGCGCAGCTGCGCCCGGCCATTGGCATTAAGCAAGACGAGGTTATTCGCATCGATAGCCAGCAGGGCCTGCATCCTAGCCTTGCGCCGCTCGTGCCTGTGTGGGAAAAAAATGAGCTCGCTATCGTGCAGGGCATGGGCTATCCCGACCCGAATTTGTCGCATTTCCGCTCGATTGATATTTGGAACACAGCATCTAAATCGAAAGAGTATCTATCCGATGGATGGGTCGCAAGAGCGTTGCACGGTGGGCAGAAAGCCACGCCTGGCAAGGCCTTCACCAGTGAGGGTGTGTTGGTCGGTATAAGCGAGCAAGGACCACTGGCGGGCGCGGATGCTGTCTCGCTACGCCAAGCTGAAACGTTTGTAAACCAGTCCAGATTAGCGATGCCCTCCGATTTTGCAGGTAATACGTCGCTTCAGCATATTTTGGGTGTGGAGCGCGCCATTGTGGATGCCGCTAATGGTTTGCGCGGCGAGAAGTACGCGTTCAAAACAGAGTTTCCAAATGGCGGATTTGGTCAGTCAGTTCAAGCGGCAGCGCAAATCGTGGCGGGGCAACGCGGCAAAGCGGGTGTACCTGCTATTGTGCTGAGCCACGGCAGCTTCGACACGCATGTGAACCAGACGGGCACTCATGCCAATCTGCTCAAGCAATTGGCCGAAGGTTTAGCGGCATTACGCAGTGCCTTGCAAGAAGTTGGCGCTTGGGACAGAACGATGGTGATGACGTACTCGGAGTTTGGCAGACGTGCTCGGCAAAACCAAAGTAACGGCACCGACCACGGCACGGCAGCTTCGCACTTTGTCATGGGCGGTGCGGTGCGCGGCGGACTCATCGGCCAAGCCCCCGATTTATCTCGGCTAGACAGTTCGCAAAACCTTATCTACACCACGGACTTTCGGCAGCTGCAAGCCACGGTAGCAAAGGGCTGGTGGGGCATCAATCCTGAACTCGTAGTGCGTGGTAAGTTCGATCAATTGCAGCTGATCAAAGCCTAGAATAGCGAACACTAAAAGGACGTGCCATGACAAAACGAATCATCTTCATCGCTTTGATGTTTAGCCAATTAGCATTCTTTGGCTCGGCATGGGCGCAAAGCGACTGGCCGTCTAAGCCTATCCGTTTGATCTTGCCTTTTCCTCCTGGTGGACCTAGCGATCTTGTGGCACGAGCGGTTGCTGAAAAATTACAGATCAGCCTGAAGCAGCCCATCGTGATTGAGAACAAGGCAGGTGCGGGTGGCAATATTGGTAGTGCTGAAGTGTCGCGTGCCCCTGGGGATGGCTATACATGGTTATTTGGTACAGATACGCTCGTGACCGTCAATCCGCATGTTTATAAATCATTGGGATATAAGCTGGAAGACCTAAAGCCTGTGATGCTTGCTACGCAATTTAGCCAAACCTTGGTCTGTAACCCGTCCGTGGGCGTGCGGACGATAGCGGAATTGGTGGCCAAGGCTAAAAATACCTCGCTAACTTATGCCTCAGGCGGCGCTGGCGTGCCAGGTCATCTCTCCATGGAATTGCTTCTAGCGACTGCAGGAATCGACATGATTCATGTGCCCTACAAAGGCCCCGCGCCGGCTATGCAAGATGTGATTGGTGGACAAGTCGCCTGTGGATTGCTGGCAGGTCCTACGGTTCTCCCGCATGTACGCTCAGGCCGTCTGGTGGCGCTAGGTGTCTCAGGCGCACAGCGCTCGCCAAGCTTGCCTGAGGTGCCAACCATTGCCGAAGCGGGCATTCAAAAATATGATGCTAGTTTTGTACTCGCATTTTGGGCACCTAAGGCGACACCTGAGGCGTTGGTGAGCCGCTTTAACCAAGCGTTAGCGGCAGCCTTAAAGTCGCCCGACGTTGTGGAGCGATTGCTAAAAACAGATCAAGTGGTGATTGCTAGCTCGCCTAGCGAAGCGGCCACTCAATTAGCTGCCAGTTCTGTAAAGTGGGGCGCAGTTGCGCGCCGTATCAAGCTTGGGTTGGATTGAGCTAGAGCACACGCTTCAAAAACGCATTGATATCTGCTACCTCACGCGGATGCACGCTGTGCGGCATAGGGTAGGTGTGCCACTCGACGTTGTAGCCAAGCGCATTGAGCGTCGCATGCGATGCCTCAGCTCGGTCTAACACGACCACAGGATCTTGCGTTCCATGCGCCATAAAAATCGGCGTAGCTTTGTTCTCAGGGCTAGCTTCGCTTGCCAGTGTGCCAGCTAACGGCAAGTAACCCGACAGTGCCATGATGCCCGCCAGCCGTGCCTTATGGCGCAATCCTGTGTGTAACGCCATTGCGCAGCCTTGCGAAAAACCTGCGATGACGATGTTCTCAGACATGATGCCACGAGCGACTTCATTCGCAATCAACGCTTCAATGTCAACTTGGGATTTGCGGATGCCAGCGTCGTCTTCCTTGCGAATCACCCCAGCGCCGAGTTCTGTACCGAAGATGTCATACCACGCTGGCATCACGTAGCCGCCGTTAATCGTGACTGGAATTTGAGGGGCGTTGGGGAAAATGAACCTGATGGCTGGGCAGCCTGTTAAATCAAGCTCTGGATAGAGTCCCGCAAAGTCGTCACCACTGGCGCCAAGACCGTGCATCCAGATCACGCAAGCTGTGGGATTTGGGGCGGATTCGATTTGAATGAATTCAAGACGAGGATTGGCTGAAGTAGGCATGATGATTGCTTTTAAAAAATAGATGACGCGTATTATCAGGCGCAAGGCAATAAAGGATAGTGATGATTTTTTACGATGAAATGTATGGTTTAGATGCCAAACAGACCAAGGCATTAGCACACTACGAGGCTTACCAGCAATGGGCGAAGGGTTATAACGCTGACGCCATGGCACACAAACGTGCACAAGCTGACGCGGCGTTTCGGCAAGTCGGCATTACGTTTGCTGTATACGGCGACGACGCGGGTACGGAGCGTTTGATTCCGTTTGATCTAATTCCGCGCATCATTCCCGCTAACGAGTGGGCAACCTTGCAAAAAGGGCTGATCCAGCGCGTGCAGGCACTCAATATGTTTGTGCATGACGTCTATCACAACCAGCACATCGTCAAGGCGGGCATCGTGCCCGCAGAGCAAATCTATTTGAATGCCCAGTACCGCCCGCAAATGCAGGGCGTTCAGGTCGCTGGCAATAATTATTGCCATATTTCGGGCGTGGATATCGTTCGTGCGGGGCAGGGTGAGTTTTATGTTTTAGAAGACAACTTGCGCGTACCGTCGGGCGTGTCATATATGTTGGAAGACCGCAAGATGATGATGCGGCTCTTCCCAGAAGCGTTTAGCACGATGCCCATTGCGCCGATTGAGCACTACCCCGATCTCTTACTGCAAACCCTACGCGAGAGCGCCCCCGTGGGCGTGGATAACCCGAATGTCGTTGTGATGACGCCGGGTATGTACAACTCTGCTTATTTTGAGCATGCCTTTTTGGCGCAGCAAATGGGCGTGGAGCTGGTCGAAGGCAAAGACATGTTTATCGATGAGGGCTTGCTCTACATGCGTACCACGCAAGGGCCGCAGCGCGTGGATGTAATTTATCGCCGCATTGATGACGACTTTTTAGATCCACTCGTCTTCCGCGCCGATTCCAATTTGGGCGTGCCAGGGCTGATGTCTGTGGTGTGCGCAGGCCGTGTGACCATCACCAATGCTGTGGGAACAGGGGTTGCGGACGATAAATCGACGTATCCGTTTATCCCCGATGTGATTAAGTTTTATTTAAACGAAGAGCCGATCTTGCATAACGTGCCAACGTATCAATGTCGCAAGCCTGCGGACCTGTCCTACGTGCTGGCAAACTTGAAAGACTTGGTAGTGAAAGAAGTCCACGGTGCTGGTGGTTACGGTATGCTGGTTGGACCTGCATCAACGACAGCGCAAATCGAAGACTTCCGCGCAAGACTACTCTCCAAGCCAGGCGGCTACATTGCGCAGCCAACGCTGGCGCTATCGACTTGCCCCACCTATGTGGAGAGCGGTATTGCACCGCGCCATATAGATTTACGACCTTATGTACTGTGCGGCAAAGAAACTCGGCTTGTGCCAGGAGGCTTATGCCGCGTGGCTTTGGGTGATGGCTCGCTGGTGGTCAACTCATCACAAGGTGGTGGGACGAAGGATACATGGGTGCTTGAAGAAATAGGCTCTCAAGCGAAGGAGGGCGCATTATGCTGAGCTCCACCGCCGATCATTTATTTTGGATGGCGCGTTATACGGAACGTGCTGAAAACACGGCTCGGATGTTGGACATTCATTTGCAAAGCAACTTGCTTGCTGGCGGCAAAAGCAACGATGCGCGCAGCCAAGCGGCGCGTGCCATGCTCACCATCTCTGAGCTAGAGCCTGCATATCACGAGGCACATGACGCCATCAGTAGTGACACGGTGCTGCGCTTTATGGTGACGGATGCCAGCAATGCGTCCAGCATTTACAGCGCGCTTTATGCCGCGCGTGAAAACGCCAGAGCCGTGCGCGGCGCACTCACCACTGAACTGTGGGAAACCGTTAACGTGACATGGCTAGAGCTACAAGAGAGACTGGCAAGCGATGCATGGACGGTGGATATGCCTGCGTTTTTTGAATGGGTCAAGCACCGCGCTCACCTCACGCGCGGCGTGACATCGGGCACGATGCCGCGTGACGATGCTTACCGCTTTGTCGCACTGGGCAATGCGCTGGAGCGAGCGGATAACGTGGCTCGCTTATTAGATGTGAAATTCTTTGAAGGTGCAGCGATTGAAGCGCAAAACTGGGATGCAATGGTCGAACGGGGTGAGTACTACCACTGGGCAGCAATTTTGCGCAGTGTGTCAGGGTTTGAGATTTATCGCAAAACTTACCGCGACACTATTACGCCAGCACGTGTGGCGGAGCTGCTCATCCTTCGCGCTGATATGCCGCGCTCACTGATGGCGGCAATGAACGCGCTATGTAATCAATTGGGACGGCTTGCCAATAAGCGCAGCAGTCAGACTTTGCGTCATGCGGGATTGTTGCAGGCGCAAATTCAATACGCGTCGATTGATGATATCTTGCAACAAGGTTTACACGCCTATTTGACGCAGTTCTTAGAGCGCATCAATGTCATTGGTCAAGGAATTAGCCAAGACTTCTTAGTAGGTTAAAACATCATGCGCCTCATCATTCAACACGACACTCATTACCACTACGACGATGCTCCTAAGCATTTGATTCAACTATTGCGCCTCTCGCCGCGCGAGGATGTGCACCAGCGCGTGGTCCAGTGGCGCATCGCTACGCCTGGCAAACAAACCGCGTTTCGAGATGCGTTTGGCAACCTCACACATAGTCATATGCTGAGCAATCCGCCGCAAGATGTGCACTTGCGGGTATCGGGTATTGTGGATATTTCGCCATTGGTCATGGGGGTCATTCCTAGTGACGATCGCACACAAACGGTTCCTGCGATTGCGTATCTCGTGCCTACGCCCTTAACCGCAAGTTTTGCAGCGATAGAGCTGCTGGCCAAACAAACCCTACCGCATGGTTTGCAAACGGGTTTAGATGCTCTCATTTTGGCGCGGGCGATTTGCCAAGCGGTGCTCTACACCTCGGGTAACACCGACGTGACTAGCACGGCAGAACAAGCCTTCACACTAGCAAGTGGCGTGTGCCAAGACCACGCGCACGTGATGATCGCTGCTTGTCGTAGCCTAGGCGTGAGCGCACGCTATGTCAGCGGCTACGTTGACCCAGGCAATAGCCGCGCTGCTGCTAGTCATGCGTGGGTGGATGTGTGGCTAGGCAATCAGGGACAAAGTCAGTGGGTCAGCATCGATGTCACGAATGGCATCTACGCCAGTGACTCGCATTGCCGCCTAGCGATTGGACGTGATTATCTTGATGCTTGCCCCGTGCGCGGTATGCGCGATGGCGGTCAAACCGAGCAACTTGATGTATCGGTGACGGTACAAAGTTTGCAGCAATAAAATACAGCGCATGACTTATTGCATCGCCATTAAACTAAAAGCGGGACTCGTGATGTTGTCCGACAGCCGCACCAATGCGGGCGTCGATCACATCAGCACGTTTCGCAAAATGACTGTCTTTGAAAAGAAGGGCGATCGGGTCATCACGCTGCTTTCATCGGGCAACTTGGCGATTACGCAAATGGTGCGCCAACGTATTAATCAAGGCTTTAAAGATGCTGATGGCAAAGAGCGTACGATTTGGAATGTGCCGACGCTTTTTGATGCCGCGCAGCTAGTAGGTGACGCCGTCCGCGCTGTGGCTGAACGCGAAGCGGAAGCGCTCAAGTCAGCAGGCGTGGAGTTCAATATCAACTTGATCTTGGGCGGACAAATTAGCACGGAAGAGCCTAGACTTTTTCACATGTACGCTGCTGGTAACTTCATCGAAGCTGCGGATGAAAATTGCTATTTCCAAATTGGCGAGGCGAAATATGGCAAGCCAATATTGGATCGCGTGATTGAGCCTAGTATGACGTTAGATGAAGCGGCCAAGTGCGCATTGATTTCTATGGACAGCACACTTAAATCGAATCTATCGGTAGGTCTACCGCTTGACTTATTGATTTATGAAACGAATGCGCTCGACGTCACGCATGTCACACACATTGATGAGAAGAACGAATACTTTCAAATGATTCGCAATAGCTGGGGGCTTAAGCTCAAACAAGTATTTGGCGAAATCCCTGCGCCAAATTGGTTGCCTCTGAGTCCCAGCGAATCGCGCTACAAGCCGCTGTTAGAGACGCCGCAATCGTTCGCGCCGCAAACCGCTGTGCTCACGTTTCAGCAGTTGTCGCTGGGCGGAGCGGTGAAGCAGGCACAGTAACCTTCCCATAGGGTAAATCAGTAACGCCAAAGCGTACTTTGTTGGTTACAGTTAATCACTTATTTTTAGGAGTGATTTCATGGCAATTTCAACATTCGTCTCTCGTGCAAGTCTTGCTGCGCTTGGCTTAGCGGGCACATTTTCAGTCGCACAAGCCCAAACCGTGATTACCACGTCGTCGTGGCTGCAACCTACGCATGCCAGCAGTTTGGCTCAAGCCGAGTGGTGCGAGTTAGTCACCAAAAACAGCGGCGGGAAAGTTAAATGTAACGCGCTACCGCGTGCCGTGTCTGCCCCTCCTGGTACGTTTGACGCGGTGAAGAATGGACTCGCCGACGTCTCGTTCTCGGTGCATGGCTACACGCCAGGCCGCTTCCTTTATACGCAGATGACCGAGTTTCCATTTCTTGGGAACTCAGCCGAATCGCTTTCGGTTGCGTACAACCGTATCGCGCTCACGAACCCACAATTTTTGTCAGAGCATCAAGGTTTGAAAGTGCTTGCGTTCTTTACCCACGGCCCTGGCATTGTCTTTAATACTAAGCGTCCTATCAAGAGTGTGGCTGATTTGAATGGCCTCAAGTTCCGTATTGGCGGCGGCATGGTCAACGAGATTACCAAAAAACTCGATATGAACGTGACGCTCAAACCAGCGCCAGATTCCTACGAGCTCCTATCGGGTGGCGTGATGGACGGCACACTGTTCCCCGCCGAATCCACTGAGTCGTTCAAGATTGACAAAGTAATTCGCCATGCGACAACTTTTCCAGGTGGCCTATACAACACCAGTTTTGCGTTTGTAATGAACGAAGCCAAATACAACAAGTTAACGGCAGACGAAAAGAAAGCAGTCGATGCTGCGTCGGGTGAAGTATTTGCGCGTTTAGTCGGTCGCCAGTGGGATCGTGTTGATCGCCGCGCGTTTGCTTTGATGCAAGCCAATGGCGTGGTGGTAACGAAGGCTGATGCCAAATTTGTGGCCGATGTAAAAACCAGAACAGCACCGCTGGAAGCCAAGTGGATTGCGGACGCTAAAGCCAAGGGATTGGTGAACCCCGATAAGCTGCTCGCGCAAATGCGTGCTGAGATTGCTAAGCTGGAAAAATAATTGAAGAAGCTCCTTATGCACCTTTGCGGCGCCATGTGCGCCGCAGCTTTATTTGCCATCATGGCGCTCACATTTTTTGATGTGATTGGTCGAAAAGTGGTCTCACAGTCTATTCCTGGCGCATTTGAAATCACCGAGCTTTTGATGGTTGCCGTTATCTTTGCAGCGCTTCCGTTGGTCTCCGAGCGCGGCGAGCATGTGGTGTTCGATTCACTCGATTCGTTCTTGCCCGCGTGGTTTAGCAAACTCCAACAAGCCTTTATCCATATGGTTTGCGGAGTAGCCATGCTTGCATTGGCTTATCTGATGTGGCGTACAGGCAATCAGTTTGCAGAAAACGGCGATGTGAGCGCGCAGCTGCATATTGCAAAAGCACCGTTCATTTATGGCATGTCACTCTTTTGCGCCATCACGGGTATTTTGCATTTCGGATTGGTGGTGAAACCCAATGCAGCGCTGGCCGAAGGCGAAGGAGCAGCATTGTGATTGAATCTCTCATTGGCTTTGCCGTTATCTTTTTGCTCGCGCTAATGCGCTTGCCACTGGCTTTTGCCATGGGTGCCGTTGGCATTGCGGGGATTGCCTTTACGCGTGGCTGGCAGCCGGCCTTGGCTTCCGCTGCGCAAGTGGTATATGAGACAGGTTTTGCCTACACGTTGTCGGTCATTCCACTCTTTATTTTGATGGGGAATTTTGTGGCGCGGGCAGGTCTTGCGCACGAGCTTTTTGCAGCTGCTTACGCTTTCATTGGACACAAGCGCGGTGGTCTCGCGCACGCCACGGTCGCAGCCTGCGCGGGCTTTGGTGCGATTTGCGGTTCAAGCATTGCGACCGCTGCAACCATGAGCAAGGTGGCGTATCCGTCCATGAAAAAGCTCGGCTACAGCGACTCGCTGAGCACGGGCGTGATGGCTGCTGGTGGCACGCTCGGAATCATGATTCCGCCGTCCACCATCATGGTGATTTACGGCATCATTACCGAGACCAACATTGGGCAGTTATTTGCTGCGGGTGTCATTCCAGGTTTGCTGACGGCAGGTCTCATGATGTGCGGCATTGTGTGGATGACCTCGCGTGACCCAAGCCATGCACCTGCGGGTGAAAAAACATCATGGCCAAACAGGTGGAAAGCCCTGCGAGGTATATGGGGCGTGGCTTTGCTGGTGGTGGTCGTGCTGGGCGGCATCTACGGTGGTTTCTTTACTGCGACCGAAGGCGCAGGCTTTGGCGCAGCAGGTGCATTCTTGTTTGCACTCGCTCGCGGTAGGCTCACATTTAAAGCAACTTACGAGGTGTTAGTTGAATCTGCACGCACGACGGCGATGCTATTTACGCTTTTGATTGCCGCAACTATTTTCGCTAATTTCGTCAATTTCACGACCATGCCAAGCGACTTGAAAGAGTGGATCACGCACCTTGGTCTCTCGCCCACCATGATCATTGTTGCGATGATGCTGATCTACATCGTGCTAGGCACGGTAATGGAAGAGCTGACAATGGTCTTGCTCACTATTCCACTGTTTTTCCCCATCGTACAAGCGCTGGGTTTTGACCCTGT
>CANBRV010000027.1 GCA_947372005.1 Comamonadaceae bacterium
TGGCCATATTGCCGCCGCCGATAAAGCCAATGTGTGTGTTTGTAAGGTGTAAACTGCTCATAGATCAAATAGTCATTTTTGTAACGGAGACGTACGTTGAAACAACTCATTATCTTGCTAACGATGGCATTAGGTTGGGCAAGTGGTAGCGTGCACGCGCAAGATATCGTGCTGGGTCAATCTGTTCCTTTGACGGGAAGTAATGCAGATATTGGTCGCGACATGCGGGATGGTGCTTTGGCTGTGTTTGCTAAAGCAAATAGCGGTGCCGCGTTAGGCGGACGAAAAATTCACCTGATTACATTGGACAACGCAAATAGCCGTGTGCAAGCGCTACAAAACACCAAGCAACTTTTAGATAGTGACAAAGCCGTGGCGTTGTTTGGCTACAACTCGGCGACAACAAGTCTGGATGCGCTGCCTTTAATTGAAGCTAAAAATATGGCTTTGTTTGCACCATTTACTGGCTCGCCCAGTGCGCGTGATCATCCTAATGTATTCACCATTCGCGCATCGTATTTAGATGAAGCGCAAAAAGTGGCAGAGATTCTTAAAAATACAGGCTCTACAAAGGCCGTGATCGTTTATTACGATGACGAGGCAGGCAAGTCCAATGTGCAAATGGTCAATACCGCTTTTGAAGGTGGTGTAAAGCCGCGTGTATTGGCCGTAAAGCGTAATGTGAAATTGGGCGAGGCGGCGTTTGAGAGTGTGTTCAAAGATCCGCCGCACTACATGCTCTTTACAACGCAATCTTCGGTCGTAGGCGATTACATGCAAGTAGCGCAGGCTAAGGGGCAGAGCGTCCCTGTGACGGCGCTATCTTTTGTCAATCCTGATGAATTGGCTAGAAGCTATGGAGTGGTGGCACGTGGCGCCATGGTGTCACAGGTAGTGCCTTCGCCTAATGGTTCGCTGCTGTTTAGCAATGCGGCGCTGCGCGAGTGCGCTAAATTATTAAAAGACTTTAATGGCGCCAAGCTGAACTACACCTCACTAGAGGCTTGTTTGGCAGCAAAGACGCTTGTTAAGGTGATTCAACAAGTGGGTCCGGCCCGAGTGACACGCTCCGCATTGTTGAAGGGCTTGAGTAACGCTGGACGTATTGACTTAGATGGTTTTGTGCTCGACTACACCAAAGGACGTCACGGCAGCCGCTTTGTGGATATCAGCTTTTTGTCGCGTGACAGCATGTTTCAAAGTAAATAACAGGTATAGCTATGAAGTACATCCTTGCGCTTGATCAAGGTACGACCAGTTCGCGCGCCATTGTGTTTGATGAGGCGGGTCGCTTGGTTGTGAGTCATGCCCAAGAATTTCGGCAAATTTTCCCGCAATCGGGTTGGGTAGAGCATGACGCAAACGATATTTGGCACAGCCAATGGTCTGCAAGCTGCGCCAGCCTTGCCTTGCTGGTTAAGAGTCACGGCGGGGCTGCGTTGGAAGGGGTTTGCGCGATAGGCATCACTAATCAGCGAGAAACCACTGTACTGTGGGATCGCTCTACGGGCGAGCCGATCTACAACGCGATCGTTTGGCAGGATCGCCGCACCGCCGCACGCTGCGACGCACTTCGTGCGCAAGGCAAAGCGAAAACGATTCAGAAAAAAACGGGGCTTGTGCTGGATGCTTATTTTTCGGCGACCAAACTAGAGTGGCTGCTCGACAACGTACCGACGGCAAGAGTGCGTGCAGAACGCGGAGAGCTGTGCTTTGGCACCGTGGATAGCTGGCTTATTTATAAGCTGACTGCGGGTAAGGTTCATGCAACAGATGTGAGTAACGCTTCGCGCACGATGCTGTTTAACATTCACACGCTAGCGTGGGACAAAGAATTGCTTGCACTCTTCAATATTCCTGCTGCGGTGTTGCCAAGTGTGGTGCCTAGCTCGGGCGTGCTCGGTGAGACAGATCCAGCGTTATTTGAATCAACTGGACTGAAGCGATCTATCTTGATTGCAGGCGTGGCGGGTGACCAGCAAGCGGCAACCTTTGGACAAAACTGTTTTGCGCCAGGCACAGCCAAAAACACGTACGGCACGGGCTGCTTCATGCTCATGAATACAGGCACTACGGCGGTTACTTCCGAGAATCAATTGCTCACAACCATCGGCTGGCAAGGCACGGGAAAACCAGCCTATTGCTTGGAAGGCTCGGTATTTATGGGCGGCGCAACGGTGCAGTGGCTGCGTGATGGGCTGCAAATCATTAGCAAAGCCTCGGAGGTGGAGGCATTGGCGGCTAGCGTCACTGGCGTAGACGATTGCTATCTCGTGCCTGCTTTCACGGGGCTGGGTACGCCGCATTGGGATGGCTTTGCTCGTGGTGTCTTGGTTGGCATGACGCGTGGCACAACGCGTGCGCATATTGCCCGTGCAGCGCTCGAGGCGATTTGTTTGCAAAGTGCCGATGTGTTCTCGGCCATGCAGGCGGACTCGGGCATTGCACTGTCAGAGCTCCGCGTGGATGGCGGTGCCACGGCTAACAATTTATTGATGCAGCTGCAAGCGGATGTACTCGGCGTTCCTGTGGTGCGCCCATTGGTTACAGAAACGACAGCGCTAGGAGCGGCTTATTTAGCGGGACTTGCCGTAGGTGTTTGGGCAAGTGCTGCTGAACTCTCTGCGCAGTGGGCTGTGGACAGGCGATTTGAACCCGTGTGGTCCGATGCCGAGCGCCTCTGCAAGCAAGAGCGGTGGTCTGAAGCGGTTGAACGTAGTCGCGCTTGGGTCAAAAAATAATGACAGCATCGTTGACGCGCACACAATCGTTTGCCAAATTGGCCGAGCAGCCAAGCTTTGACATGATTGTGGTGGGTGGTGGTGCTACTGGGCTTGGTACGGCGCTAGATGCCGCTAGTCGTGGCCTACGCGTGGCAGTGTTTGAGTCACATGATTTTGCCTCGGGTACGTCCTCACGTGCTACCAAGCTGGCGCATGGCGGCGTGCGTTATTTGGCACAAGGACACATTCCGCTGGTGCGCGAAGCGCTACGTGAACGCAGTCGTCTCTTGGCGAATGCGCCGCATAACGCCCATCCGCTGCCATTTGTGATGCCAAGTTTTAAATGGTGGGAGCGTCCGTTTTATGGCGTCGGGCTCAAGGTGTATGACGCGCTTTCGGGTGCGCATGGACTGGGCGCAACAGAATTTTTATCAAGCGTAGAGACGCAGCAAGCCTTACCTGGCATTCGTTCCGATGGCTTGTCAGGTGGCGTGCGTTATTGGGATGGACAGTTCAACGATGCGCGATTGGCGATTGATTTAGCGCGAACAGCGGCTAGCTTTGGCACGCTTGTTTTTAACTATTGCAAGGTCGATCGTTTGATTGAGGAAGCCGGCAAAGTAGTTGGCGTGCACGTGGTTGATCAAGAGACGGGGCAAGGTTACGACGTGCACAGCCGCTGCGTGATTAACGCTACGGGCGTGTGGGTCGATGCTTTACGTGGTGCAGGCGTAGACCCATCTGCTACTAAGCCACATATGGTAAGGCCTAGCCGAGGGGTGCATTTGGTTGTTAGTCGTGACTTTATGCCAACCGACTCAGCTATGCTGATTCCTAAAACGCGCGATGGACGTGTGCTGTTTATCGTGCCGTGGCTTGGGCATCTTATCTTGGGTACAACCGACACGCCTGTCGATGCGGCCAGCCGCGAGCCGTATGCTGACACAGCCGATGTGGACTTCATTTTGGGTGAAGCGGCACATTATTTAAAGCGTGCGCCGACAAGAGCAGATGTGCTGAGCATCTGGTCAGGGCTGCGACCGCTAGTGCAGGATGTGAGCGCAGGTAGCACTAAAGCCATTAGCCGTGAGCACACCATTGAGATTGCAGCGAATGGGCTTCTCACCGTGACAGGCGGCAAGTGGACAACCTACCGCGCGATGTCGGAGGACGTGATGGCGCATGCGCTTGCTGCGAAGCTCTTACCAGTAGGCACATCGCCCGACTGCATTACTTACGATTTACCCATTCTTGGGGCGGACAGCCCATGCAACACGCCAGATATGGCTCGTGCGGGCGATTCCGACTTTGTGCGCTTTGCGGTAGAGCATGAGTTTGCCCGTACGGTGTCCGATGTGCTGGCGCGCCGATCGCGAGTCTTATTTTTACATGCGAAGGCGGCTGAAAAGTTAGTGCCCGCTGTTTCTGAATCGCTTATAAAACATGGCGTAATGAATCCTGATGCAGCTTCTTTGGTGCATCTGGCACGGCAATACCAAAGCTGCCCCTAAATAGAGCCTGCAAACAGGCTACAATCGCGCGCCCATTGGCTTTATTCGCCTTCTTTGATCTACTTGCTTCTAAAATGAAAACTCCCGTTAAAGCCGCTAAAAAAGTTGTTCCAACTAAAAAGTCAGTCCCTGTTAAAAAACCAGCGCCTGCAAAAAAAGTGGTGTCCGTTAAGGTGCCTGCAAAAAAGGCGATCGCTAAGCCAGTAGAAAAAACGCCGACTAAACCTACGCCAGCTAAAGCTTCAAAAGTAGAAAAAACTGTGGCTCCTGTTACTGAGCCCACGCCTGCCGTCGTTATGAAGCCGGCAAAGGTTCGCAAGGGCGTAGATAAAAACTATGTCGCACCGCCTACCGTTGTGCTGGTGCAGACCTCGGCTAAATTGGTTCATACGCCAACCGGGCTAGGGCAAGTCTTGAATCCAGCAGTGATTCCGGCGCCTATTAAAAAGAATGCGAAGTTAGCAGGTAATTGGAAGACCAAAAAGCCTCACGAATTGAGTGATGCAGAAGTCATCGCGATGCCTGATGATGAATATATGAACAAAACGCAATTAGCGTTTTTTAAATTCAAACTCAGCGAGTTGCGTGACAGCATCTTAAAAAGCGCATCTGAAACAACTGAACACATGCGTGACGATAGCGCTGTGGTACCAGATCCTACAGATCGCGCGACGATTGAAGAAGAGCATGCTCTTGAGTTGCGTACGCGTGACCGCGAGCGCAAGCTACTCAAAAAAATTCAGCAATCGCTTGGCCGTATTGACCAAGATGACTATGGCTACTGCGATGAAACGGGTGAGCCGATTGGCGTGAGCCGATTGATCGCTCGTCCTACGGCGACTTTGTCGCTAGAGGCTCAGCAACGCCGAGAGCTTAAGCAAAAAATGTTCGGAGACTAATGTCACTAGAGCGCAAGCAGCACGCTGACCTCGTTCGACACCGCGAGCTCAACGCTTTGCGTCGGCTTATGGTGCAGCGCGGCGCGGCGCAGTCACCGCTTTTAGATGAAAAAATAGCACGTCAGCCCAACGCTTTTGTAGCTACCAACACTATTGACAAAATCGATGCGCTTGAAGCGCAGATGAGCCAACAATTATTTCAGCGTAGCACTGAGACGGAGCAAGACACAGGTGGTTTTCAGCTCACTCAAATTGAAGCATTCAGCAATTCGGTGCAGACGACGCAAAGCATGGCAATTCAAATGCAAGAGCCAAGCATACTGCAGCAGGCGGGGGAGCATTTTGCCAATAACAAAGCGCAGCTAGCACAAAACCTGTTGGAGCAAGCCATTGGTGAGCGCGGCCTTCAGCATGACCGCGTCCCCACTTGGCTTGCTTTGTTCGACTTATACCGAGCGACTGATCAGCTGGATCGATTTGAAGCCTTGGCGTTAGATTTTTCGGTGCGCTTTGGACGCTCACCACCATCATGGATATCCATCCCAGAGCAAGCTGCTTTGGCTGAGCGTGAGCGTCAACCGATGCAAAGTACCGGGCTTGCTGATTGGGCTGCTCCACCAGCACTCACACAAGCTGATTTGCTTGCGTTGCAAGATGCAGCACAAGCGGCAATGAAGACATCGCGTCAACTGGCTATAGATTGGCGTAGCTTTGTCGCGACGGATGCGGCTCAGTGGCGACTATTGAGCGCCGCCTTGCATTATCTAGCCTCGCAGCGCGTACATTGCTTGGTGCATGGCCTTGCTGCGCTTGAGCAATCTTTCGATCCAGAGTCAGCCGAGTCACTGCTGGCAAAACTGGCGCTTGTGCGATGCCAAAATAAAGCACAAGTGTTTGAGGATATGGCGATTGATTACAGTGTGCAATTTGAAATTTCACCACCTGATTGGATAAAGCCTGAGTGCCGTTTTGAGGCGGCAACTGTTGCAAATGCGCCTTCGACTAAAGCAAAACCCCCAGTGAGCTTGCCCCCAGAGCTTTACGGCACTTTGGATGCTGCGCGTGCGGTTAAAACACTTGCCGATTGGGTACCTAGTGACGGCATAGTTATCCGATGCGACCGATTGGTGCGCTGCGATCCAGTTGCGGCAATGGCGATTGCCCGCTTTGCCGAAGCTGTTAAAGCGCAAGGTATTCAGTTGGAATTGCAAGGTGTGCACCGTGTGCTAGCTGCTTATTTTGCAATGAAGAACCTATACGACTACGCCAAGGTAACTATCCGCCGCGACTAATTGAGAGAGAAATAGCATGTCCTTAGACCCCAACCACCACCGCGCCGATAGCATGTACGGCACTACGATTCTTTCCGTGCGCCGTGAAGTGACTAATCCAGACGGCACTAAGCAGTGGAGCGTTGCCTTAGGTGGCGATGGCCAGGTCACGCTGGGCTCGATCGTCATCAAATCGACGGCACGCAAAATCCGCCGCCTGCATCACGACAAAGTGCTGGCGGGTTTTGCAGGTGCGACCGCTGATGCGTTCACCTTGTTCGAGCGTTTTGAATCCAAGCTAGAGAAGCACCAAGGTCACTTGGTTCGCGCAGCGATTGAACTCACCAAAGACTGGCGCACAGACCGCGTGTTGCGCCGCCTAGAGGCCATGCTGGCTGTGGCCGACAGCACGGCGTCCCTCATCATCACAGGCAATGGCGACGTGCTAGAGCCTGAGCACGGCATTGTGGCCATTGGTTCGGGTGGTGCGTATGCGCAGGCCGCAGCCAAAGGCATGCTAGATAACACGGAACTATCTGCGGCAGAGATCGTTAAAAAATCCCTCACCATTGCGGCCGATTTGTGCATCTATACCAACCACAACCATATCATCGAGACTTTGTAATTTTTCATGTCGTCACTTACCCCACAGCAAATCGTTACCGAGTTAGATCAGAACATCGTTGGTCAAAATGCCGCCAAGCGTGCGGTTGCTATCGCTCTAAGAAACCGCTGGCGCAGAAGCCAAGTCGCAGGCGAGATGCGGGCAGAAATCACGCCCAAAAATATCCTCATGATTGGCCCCACAGGGGTTGGAAAAACAGAGATTGCACGCCGCTTGGCAAAGCTCGCCGATGCGCCTTTTATCAAAGTGGAGGCGACAAAATTTACCGAGGTCGGCTACGTGGGCAAAGATGTGGACAGCATCATCCGCGACTTGGCCGACATCGCGATTAAGCAAGAACGCCAGGCGGCAACCATGCGTGTACGAGTGCGTGCTGCCGAGCTTGCCGAAGAGCGTGTGTTGGATATTTTGGTGCCACCTGCACGTAGTGACAATAAGGGCGATTTTGGTTTGGGCTCTAGCCAAGTCGCCGCGCCACCGAACGACAACGTTGCACGCCAAGTGTTTCGTAAAAAACTGCTGGCTGGCGAACTCAATGACAAAGAAATCGAAGTCGATACCCAAGTGCAGAACCACCACACCATTGAGGTGATGAGCCCTGCGGGCATGGAGGACATGGCCGAACAAATTAAAGGCATGTTTGGCCAAATGCAAGAGTCTAAAAAACAAACACGCAAACTCAAAATTGCCGATGCGCTCAAAGTGTTGACCGACGAAGAGGCCGATAAGTTGGTGAGTGATGAAGACATCAAGATGCAGGCGCTGACTAATTTAGAGCAAAACGGGATCGTGTTTATCGATGAAATCGACAAGGTCGCCACGCGTAGCGAATCGGGCGGTGCAGAAGTGTCGCGTCAAGGTGTTCAGCGCGACTTGCTGCCGCTGGTAGAGGGCACGAGCGTCTCAACCAAGCACGGCATCGTTAAAACCGATCACATTTTGTTTATCGCCAGTGGTGCATTTCACTTTAGCAAACCCAGCGATCTCATTCCAGAATTGCAAGGCCGTTTCCCGATTCGCGTCGAGCTGCAATCTTTATCGGTCAAAGACTTCGAGGCGATTTTGACCAGCACCCACGCGTCGCTTACCAAGCAATATCAGGCACTGCTCGGTACTGAAAATGTGACGCTTGAGTTCACACCAGACGGCATCACACGCCTTGCCAACACAGCGTTTGAAGTGAATGAGCGCACCGAAAACATTGGTGCTCGTCGTCTCTCGACCGTGATGGAGCGGCTACTGGATGAAGTGAGTTTTGATGCCGCCAATCTAGGCGGTCAAACGATCACCATTGACGCGGCATATGTGGATGGCAAGCTTAAGGAGCTTTCTAAAAACGAAGACTTATCGCGTTACATCCTCTAGCCAACTCATTTTGGCTTATTCAGGTTGTATGCCGGCCTCTTTGACAATACGCCCCCACTTGTCGACTTCGCTTTTAATCACGTTGCTAAATTGCTCTGGCGTGCCACTTTGAATTTCGATGCCTGAACCTGATAAGCGCGTGCGCACATCAGGCAGTTTGAGTGCGTCATTGATCGCAGCGTTTAGTTTCATCACAACAGCTTGAGGTGTTCCTGCTGGCGCTAAGATGCCACCCCACGTGCTAGCATCGTAGCCCGCAAAGCCAGTCGACTCGGCCACAGTAGGCAGTTCGGGCATGGCGGTTGAGCGTGTCGATGTTGTGACCGCCAAGCCGCGCAGCGCGCCTGATTTAACGTGACCACGGATGGCAGGCAGTGGATCAAAAATCATGGAGGTTCTGCCAGCCAGCAAATCTGGATGTGCCGCCGAGCTTCCTTTGTACGGCACGTGTTGCATCTTGGTTTTGCTCATGCTCATAAAGAGTTCCGCTGCCATGTGTAGCGAGCTGCCAGGGCCACTCGATGCAAAGCTGGCTTGGTTTGGATTCGCCTTAATCCAGCTTACTAACTCAGTGACGTTTTTGGCAGGAACAGAAGGATGCACGGCCAGTAGTAGTGGCACGACGTGCGTGTAAGCCACAGGCGCAAAGTCTTTGACAGGGTCGTAAGGCAGCGCTTTAAACAAAAACTTATTGGTTGCATGACTAGACGCCACAATCACTAAGGTATAGCCATCGGGTGCGCTCTTAGCGACAAAGTCAGTGCCTAAATTGTTGGATGCGCCGGGTTTGTTTTCCACAATCACCGATTGCCCAAGCGACACGGTGAGTTTGTCGGCGAGTGAGCGGGCAATTTGATCAATCGCCCCGCCAGGGGTGGCAGGCACAATGATTTTGATAGGGCGTGTGGGGTAGCTTTGCGCCAGCGCTGACACGCTTGGTAGGATGAAACTCATCGTCAACATGACGACTTTAAAAATTCTTAAAACCATCATGCTGTCACCTTCAAAATATTAATAAATTAAACCAATACTCTTTCTATGCCGCCGTTATTTGCCGATGCCACATACTCTGGCATCCAATCCTTTCCAAGGATTTGATTGGCCATTTCGACCACAATGTAGTCAGCTTCAAGTAGACCATTGTTTAAATCATTGCCATAGCGTGATAACCCTTGCAAACAACTTGGGCAGCTAGTTAAGATTTTTACATTGGCGCTAGGTGCTTGGTTTCCTGAGGCACTCATCGAGCGAAGCTCAGCCACATTGGCTTGCAGCTCTTCCTCTTTCCGAAAGCGCACTTGTGTGGAAATATCAGGACGTGTCACGCCCAGCGTGCCGCTCTCGCCGCAGCAGCGTTCGCTCTCTAGCACCGTGTCGCCCACCAAGGCTTTGACGGTTTTCATCGGCGCTTGCAGTTTCATCGGGCTGTGGCACGGGTCGTGGTACAGGTACGCGCCTTGCTGGCTGGTGTTCAGCGTGATGTTTTTCTCAAGCAGATATTCGTGGATGTCGATGATGCGCGAGCCTGGGAAAATTTTGTCGAACTCATAACCTTGCAGCTGGTCGTAACACGTACCGCAGCTCACCACCACGGTCTTGATATCTAGGTAGTTCAATGTGTTGGCGACGCGGTGGAAGAGCACGCGGTTGTCGGTGATGATCTTCTCCGCCTTGTCGAATTGCCCACTGCCTTTTTGCGGATAGCCGCAGCACAGATAGCCAGGCGGCAAGACGGTTTGTACGCCTGCGTGCCAGAGCATAGCTTGCGTGGCAAGTCCCACTTGGCTGAATAAACGCTCCGAGCCGCAGCCTGGAAAGTAAAACACGGCTTCCGATTCTGCCGTCGTGGTTTTGCCATTTCGGATGATAGGCACGTAGTCCGAGTTTTCGATATCGAGCATCGCCCGCGCCGTTTTCTTGGGCAAGTTACCAGGCATCTTTTTATTGATGAAGTGAATGACTTGCTCTTTAATTGGTGCGCGTCCCACACTGGATGGCGGCTTAGCGGTTTGCTTTTTTGCCGCCAAGCGCAGCACTTGATTCGCGAAGCGCTGTAGTTTGAAGCCCAAGCCTACCATGGCCGCACGCATCATCTTGATGGTCTCAGGATTCGTCGCATTCAAAAAGAACATCGCTGCCGCGTTACCAGGGCGGAACGATTTTTGTCCCATCTTGCGCAGCAAGTTACGCATATTCATCGATACATCGCCAAAGTCAATGTTCACGGGGCATGGCGTTAAACACTTGTGGCACACCGTGCAGTGATCCGCCACATCTTCAAATTCTTCCCAGTGCTTGAGCGACACCCCCCGCCTTGTTTGCTCTTCGTACAAAAACGCTTCGGTCAGTAATGATGTCGCGAGAATTTTGTTGCGCGGGCTATAGAGCAAATTGGCACGCGGCACATGGGTCGCGCACACGGGTTTGCATTTGCCGCAGCGCAGGCAATCCTTCACGCTGTCGGCAATTGCACCAATGTCGGACTGCTGCATGATGATGGACTCGTGTCCCATCAGGCCAAACGACGGCGTGTAGGCGTTGGTCAAATCTGCCACGTATTCCGTGCGCAAGAGTTTGCCTTTGTTGAAGCGCCCTTCGGGGTCGATCTTGGCTTTGTAGTCGGCAAACGGTTGCAACTCTGCATCACTTAAAAACTCTAGTTTGGTAATGCCAATGCCGTGCTCACCCGAGATGACGCCATTCAAACTACGCGCCAGCACCATGATGCGCGCAACGGCCTGATGTGCCGTTTGCAGCATGGCGTAGTCGTCGGAGTTGACGGGCAGGTTGGTGTGAACATTGCCGTCGCCCGCGTGCATGTGCAGCGCCGCCCAGACTTTGCCCTTGAGAACGCGTTGGTGGATGGCGTTGCACTCGCCGAGGATCTGCGCGTTGACGCTACCTGCAAAAATCGCTGTGAGCGGTGCTTTGATTTGCGTTTTCCAGCTGGCGCGAAGGGCGTGGGTTTGCAAATCTACGAAGTGGGTGTCAACGTTTGTTAGCCACTCTTGCCATTGATTTTTGACGTTAGCAATCAGCTCTTTAGCCTGTGCGGCATGGTCGCTCTCTACGCTGCCCACATACGCAAGCAGTTCATCGCACAGTTTGATTTTGTTGGCAAGCGAGAGTTCGATATTGATGCGCTCAATGCCTTCGGTGTATTCACCCATACGCTCTAGCGGAATCACCACGTCTTCGTTAATTTTGAAGGCGTTGGTGTGCTTGCTAATCGCCGCTGTTTTCTTACGGTCTAGCCAAAACTTTTTACGCGCTTCAGGCGAAATGGCCACAAAGCCCTCACCCGCGCGGCTTCCCGCAATGCGCACCACTTCGGAGGTGGCACGTGCCACCGCGTCTGCGTCGTCGCCCGCAATGTCGCCAAACAGCACCATCTTGGGCAAGCCCGATGCCGACATTGCCGCGCCTTTTTTGCTCTTGGTGGCATACCCCACGGCCTTTAAATAGCGGTCGTCTAAGTGCTCTAAACCAGCCAGCACCACGCCCGTTCGCTTGGCCTCCTCGAACATAAAGTTCTTGACGTCCACGATAGAAGGCACGGCATCTTTGGGATTGCCAAAAAACTCTAAACACACCGTGCGTGTGTGCGCTGGCATTTTGTGCACGATCCAACGTGCAGAGGTAATGAGGCCATCGCAGCCTTCTTTTTGAATGCCTGGCAAGCCTGCCAAAAACTTGTCGGTCACGTCTTTGCCAAGGCCTTCTTTGCGGAAGGTACGTCCTGGAATATCCAGTCGCTCGGTACGGATCGGGGTCTTGCCATCCGCTTTGAAATAGGCGAGTTCAAAGCTTGCGATTTCAACGTCGTGAATTTTGCCAAGGTTGTGATTGAGGCGCGTGACCTCCAGCCATTCCGCTTGCGGCGTCACCATGCGCCAGCTGGCGAGGTTATCCAGCGCCGTACCCCACAGCACCGCTTTTTTGCCACCTGCGTTCATGGCGATGTTGCCGCCAATGCAGGACGCTTCAGCGGACGTTGGATCGACCGCAAACACATAGCCAGCCAGCTCTGCAGCATCGGCTACGCGCTGCGTGACCACGCCTGCTTCGGACCATACGGTGGCGACATCGCGCTGCGAACCGTCTGCGTTGACCACACCACGAAGCGGCTTCAGTTCCACGGCGCTCATGGCTTCTAGTTTTTCAGTATTGATGACGACTGACTTCCACGTCAGCGGAATCGCGCCACCTGTATAGCCCGTACCGCCGCCACGTGGCACGATGGTGAGTCCTAGCTCGATGCAACCTTTGACGAGCGCCGCCATCTCGGCCTCGGAGTCAGGGCAAAGCACGAGGAGTGGGTATTCCACACGCCAATCGGTGGCGTCGGTGACATGACTGACGCGCGAGAGAGGATCGAATTTCAGGTTGTCTTTAGCGGTGAGTTTGCCAAGCGTTTTGGCGGTTTGTTTGCGTAGTTTGGCAACGCTGTCAAAAGCAGAATCAAAAGCTTCAACTAAGCGCTTGGCAGCAATTAGAAGCTGTCCGACTTCGTCATCACGCTGCTTGGCCGCAGCATCTCCTGCGTTGGGCGTGCGGCGTTTTTCAATTTCATTCAGGCGGTGCTTAATCGCATCGACCAAGAGCTTACGCCGCTTGGGGTTGTCCAGCAAATCATCTTGCAGGTACGGATTGCGCTGCACCACCCACACATCGCCCAGCACCTCGTACAGCATCCGAGCAGAGCGACCGGTACGGCGCTCAGAGCGTAGTTCGTTCAGGATGTCCCAAGCGGGAGAGCCCAAAAGCCGAATCACGATCTCCCGATCAGAAAAGCTGGTGTAGTTGTAGGGGATTTCTCGCAGGCGTTGCGTGGTGTCTGCTGTCGTGCCAGTTGGCAAGTCTTGTGGATCGCTCATGCCCCGATTATCGCAGTGCCGTCTCGGTCAATGCCCCTGCAACCTCTGAGGGTGTAATGGCATTTAAACACCGCATATTTTCCTCGCCCGTCTTCGGACACTCGCGCTGAAAGCAGGGTGAGCAATCGAGGCCCTGCATCTCTTTGAGCCACAGCACTTTTGCTCTGTCGTTTAGAGGTGGTGTGTGGCGCGGATCACTCGATCCAAAGATCGCCACTTGCGGGATACCAAATGCCGCTGCCACGTGCATGAGCCCTGAGTCGTTGCTGACCATACTCTTGGCGTTGGCGATGATGTGAATAGCCTCTGTGAGTGATGTCTTGCCAGCTAAGTTGTGGATCGTCTGGGTAGGCGATGCCCGCAAAGCCACATTCCGTATGGTTTTGCACAGGGCGGATTCTTTGGCTGAACCGAGTAGCACCACAGGATGATCGAGCTTGGCGATGAGTTCGGCGAAGTGCTCAGCAGGCCAGCGCTTGGCTGGGCCGTACTCTGCTCCTGGCGCGATGACTGTGTAGGTTTGCGCAGTGAGACCGTGCGGCAGTAACACATCGGATGACGTAACAAACAATTGGGGACAGACCCCTAAACCAAGCGAAGCGACTTTGGGGTCTGTCCCCAATTGGCTTGCGGCCCCATCAACCGCATCAGCCAGCGCCAAATAATGCGCCACCATAGCCCCCCGCGCATGACGCGGCGGATTCGCCAATCGCTTGTTCAGTAGGCCATACCGCATCTCGCCAAGGTAGCCAATTCGCTCAGGGATGCTGGCCAACCACGGCAGCAATGCACTCTTCAAAGAATTCGGCAACACATAAGCGCGGCCAAACGTGCCCCACTCGCCAGACTGGATGCGCGCCGCTAAGTCACGCCTAGCTTGCCATTGCAGGCCCCCATGCTGGAAGGGTACATCCACTGTGGCCTCTAGGTTATCGATGTGATTCATGGCACGATAAATCGGCGCAACCCATGGGACGGCAAAAACAGTGATTTGTTCGCCGCGCTCGCTTAAAGCTCGCAGCAGCGGCTCGGTCATCACCGCGTCGCCAATCCACTGCGGGGCGATGACGAGGCTACGAATCATTAATGAGCGTGGCTTACCGCGCCGTGCACCACGTACACCGTGCTGCAATAGGGGCACTTGGACGCGCCGTCTTTGGCCACATCAAGGTAAACCTTAGGGTGCGTGTCCCATTGCTTCATGCCAGCCAGCGGCGATGGGCAATAGATGCCGCCTTGAGCGTTGAGGTCGGTGGGTTTGAGTTCGATGGTGCGTGGAGTGTTCATGGATTCATTTTACAAAACGACTTTCACCATCGGATGTGTGGAGAGCGTGCGGTACAGCTCATCTAAATGGGC
>CANBRV010000028.1 GCA_947372005.1 Comamonadaceae bacterium
TTGCCTGCGTGGCTGGTGTTAATCAAGATAAATCGTGTTTGCATGGGCAGTGAATCGTAAAAATAAGTGGGGCAGGTAAAATGGCTGGCTATGACCCCTACAAGCAACATTCACCCCATGCTCAACATCGCCGTATCTGCGGCACGCGCTGCGGGGTCCATCATCAACCGCGCCGCGCTAGATATCGAATCGGTGCGTATCTCGCAAAAACTAGCCAACGATTTTGTGACCGAAGTCGATCAAAATGCCGAAAAAGCAATTATCGAGACTTTGCTCACCGCCTATCCTACGCACGGCATTTGGGCCGAAGAATCAGGCCAAACGCACGGCAACAAAGACTCCGATTTCATGTGGATCATCGACCCACTAGACGGCACCACCAACTTCATCCACGGCTACCCCGTGTACTGCGTCAGCATTGGCCTTGCGGTCAAAGACAAGCACGGCAACCTCAAAATGGATCAAGCCGTGGTGTACGACCCCACGCGCAATGATTTGTTTACCGCATCCAAAGGCCGCGGCGCGTACATGAACGACCGCCGCATCCGCGTCTCTAAACGCATTGTCCTCAGAGACTGCTTGCTGACCACAGGTTTGCCATTCCGCGCAGGCGATGACCCGAAACCCACACTCGCCATCTTGGGCGACGTGATGACCCACTGCGTTGCTATTCGTAGAGGTGGTGCGGCAGCGCTTGATCTAGCTTACGTCGCCGCAGGATTTTCGGATGGCTACTTCGAGACAGGCCTGTTCCCGTGGGACGTGGCAGCAGGATCGCTCCTCATCACCGAGGCGGGCGGCTTAGTGGGCAACTACTCGGGCGAAGCTAACTTTTTAGAAACCAAAGAAGTGGTGTGCGGCAATCCCAAGGTTTATGGGCAATTGGTGGGCGTGCTCTCGAAGTATTCGGCGTACGCAGCCAAGTAAGCGGTCAAGTAAGCCACCACCCATAAGCTTCTTTACTCGGGTTTAAACCCTGCACCCTTAAGCAATTCTGCATTTTCAGCAATATAGCTTTGCATGTATTTGCGGAATTCGTCAATGGATTCTGTGACGGGATCAATACCCAATTGATCAAAAGCGCCTGATTTCGTGAGCTGTTTGACTGCTTCATTAGCCTCTTTGTTAAGCAGCTGCAAACGATCCTCCTGGGTGCCTTTGGGTGCCCATATGGCATACCAAGATTCAGTCACAAATTTAGGAAAGCCGCTCTCTACCGCCGTTGGTACGTTAGGCATGACCGAGCTGCGCTTAGCCGACGTAACAATGATAGGTTTAACGCGACCACTCTTAGCCATGCCTTGCAATGAGATGATGGAATCAATCAAGATTTGGGTATGCCCGCCTGCCACATCCGTCAATGCGGGAGCTGTGCCTCTGTAAACCACGGTCGCCAGATTGAGTCCGCCTTGCTTGGTAAGCATCAAGGTACCCAAATGACTGGCTGCTCCGAGTGCAGGCAATCCAGCCGTCCACTTGTCGGGCTGCTGCTTGGCTGCATCAATCACTTCTTTGAGTTTGGTTTGGGGTAAGGATGGCGAAATCACCATCATCAGCGGTGCTTCACCCACACGAGCAACATAGGCAAAGTCAGCCAACGGGTCATAAGGTGGGTTAGCCATCACTTGCTTGGCCAAGGCGTGTGTGGATGCTGAAAATAACAACGTCATGCCATCAGGCACAGCTGTTTGTACGGCTTTACCGCCAACGGATCCATTAGCGCCTGCACGGTTTTCCACCACAATGGACACGTTCATATTGGTTTGCATTTGCTTGGCAATCAGACGTGCCGCACTATCAACACCACCACCTGGTGCAAACGGCACGATCATTTTGATAGTTGCACCTGCAGGATATTTAGCTTGTGCAGCGACCAAGCTTGCGCTTAGTAACAAGGTCAAACCTACCAGCTTTTTGATCGTCACTGTCATCATCATCTCCTTAAAAATTAATTACGGTAGCTTGTGCCCCAAGCCCTAGATCCACCCAACAAAGGGGCTTCAAGCGACGGCCCGTGGAGCTTGGCATAAGACTCAATCGTCTTGGTCATCCGCGGCAGCAACCAATCGGTCACCGCATCGCTGGCCTCGCCTGCTTGGATGCGCTCTAGGATTGAACGCACCGCTTTCTCTTGCTCAGCAATGGGGCCAGGCTGCAGTAAAAAATGGGTTGTGGCAACAGCGCCCAATCGCTCGCTTTCAGCCCACAAATAGTCTGCAATGTCACGCTCAAAATCCTCTAGCGTGACACTGATACCGCTCATGCCGCAGGAGCACCCCAAAGCAATATGTTGCGCCGATAACCTATGCCACAAATTTCCTAGGTAAGCAGCTTGCATCGCAGCGTCACTTGCAGTCATTTCAGCCAGCTCTGAGCGCACGGGTTGCCGCCTCATTCACAGCGCCTTGATCATCAAGTGCAACGCCATACAGTTTTTTAGCGGCTTCAGGGCTGACATAGCCTTCGCGTACATCGTGTGCGACTTTTTGCGCATCACGCTTAAATGGATTTCCGAAACCACCACCGCCACCAGAGAGCATCTTGTAGGCATCTCCTCGCTCCAAACGCACGTTAAAAATTTTCGCGTTTGGCAAATCGGTTTTCCATTCGTCTTTGTGCCGAATCGCAATGCCATTACCAGCCGCTTCGCCGCCACCGTCCAATCCCCACGGCTTGCAATGCATACGGTCAATACGCGTCGTCACCGTAAATGGCGATAAGGCTTGCACCACCATTTCGGCACCCAGTCCACCACGGTGCTCACCCGCGCCCGCGCTGTCTTCTCGAATCTTGTAGCTCTCCACTAGCACGGGGTACTTCGCCTCTAACTGCTCAGTCGGGCTGTTGTGTGTGTCGCCATCGTTGATGCAAACCGTCACGGATACGCCATCTTCCGAGGACTTAGCGCCCCAACCACCACCTAACGGCCCAATGCCAACAATAAACAAACGTCCGTCTTCAGGCGAAATGCCGTGGATGTTCGGGAACACCAAATCAGCGTGATGACCTGCGATTGTGCGATGCGGAATAGCCGGTGCGAGTGCCTTAAAGATCGTATCAATGACCGTCATCGGGAACGTCATCCAAACCCGCATCGGATAAGGGCGCTCGGCACTAATCACTGTCCCCATCGGCATGATGACTTTAAGTGAGCGAAAGCTACCGTCATTGACGGGATAGTCCGTCGGTGTCGTCAAACACTTGTAAGCCACCTGCGCGCAAGCAATCCCCGTGGTGAAACCTGAGTTGTAAAAACCTTTGACTTGCTTGCTCACGTCTGAGAGATCGACCTCCATCTCATCAGCTTTGACCGTGACCTTGACGCGGATGGGGATGCGTTTACCAATCTCAAGACCATCGTCATCCATAAAGGATTCAGCTGTGTACACACCGTCTGGAATCGACAAGGTGTTTTGCCGCGCCACGGCTTCAGACTGATCCATGATTTGACGAATTGATGCTTGCACATCGTGATTGCCATAACGCTGCACCAATTCCAAAAAGCGCCGCTCGCCAGTGGTCACTGCCGTAATTTGAGCCCGCAAATCACCCATCGCACGCTCAGGCAAACGCACATTCATCGCAATGATGTCCACCAAGTCTTGGTTGACCTTGCCAGCGCTTTGATACTTCACGATAGGGATTTGGATACCCTCAGAGAAGATATCGGTGGTGATTTGACCCAAACTGCCACCAACGTCCAGCCAATGCGCCATGCAGCAAGTAAAGCCGATGAGTTCGCCATCGTGAAACACGGGCATCGTAAACGTGAAGTGATTTAAGTGACTGCCTGTGGTGTAGGCGTCGTTGGTTACCAAAATATCACCTGGATGAATGTTGTCATAGCCAAAGTGACGGATCTTGGATTTGACGGTCTCCGACATTCCGCGAATAAACATGGGTAGTCCCAAACCAATCGAGACGGTATCACCTGCTTTGGTAAAGAGTCCTACCGTGAAATCGAGTGCCTCATAAATGATGAGGTTGTAGGCGGTGCGCATCAAGTTGGTTTTCATCTCCTCCGTCACAGCAAATAGGCCATTACGGATGATTTCGACGATGACTGGATCAACGGTGCTATTAGCGCTGGCGCTACCGACTAATGAATCTTTTTTGGTGTTCATGTGCGATCACTTCCGATAGAAATTTGAAGATTGCCGTAGAGGTCTACGGTGACGGTATCGCCTGGCTGCACGACAGTCGTAGAAGCGTGTTCCTCAACCAGTGCTGGCCCGTGAAACACATTCTCACTTTTCAATAGCTCACGCTTATAAACAGCCGTAGAAACATACTCCCCTGCGCTTCGAAAGTAAACCAGTTTGTGCGTACGCAGAGCAGCCGTTTCGGTCTGCTCACTACCTGCCTCAACGACATTTCGCGGCGGCTTCTTCATTCGCCCCAAAACCGTCACGCGTAGGCTCACGATATCGGCAGGTTCTTTAGGTGCGGACGTGCCGTAACGAATCGCGTGAACGTCATCAAAATGGTTTTTGATGGCTGTGCGGTCTTTGGCTGCAAAAAAGCGATGCGCCAAATCCACAGTCACCGCGTGCTCTTGTCCTATGTAGCGCATATCTGCGGCACGTTCAAACACGAGCTCTTCCGGTTTAATTTCAGACGCGCCAATAGCAGCGCGACCCTCGTCTTCCATGCCTTTGTAAATGGCTTCGATTTCGTCAAACGACAAATCATCGAGATGTCTAAACACCGATCGCACGTAGTCATACCTTAAATCACTAAACAGCATGCCGTATGCTGAAAAATAACCTGGCGCATAGGGGATAAGAACCTTGCGAATGCCAATCTCTCGTGCAATAGCAGAAGCATGGAGCGGACCTGCACCACCATAGACCACCATCGTAAAACTACCCGCATCCAAACCACGTTCGGTTGTCACAGCCTTTACCGCATGCGACATCTGTGTCACGGCGATACGCAAAATGCCGTCGGCAGCCTTGGTGGCATCTAGTCCTAACGGCTTTGCTATCTTTTCATCCATCGCCGCTTGGGTGCGCTCAAGGTACAAGGGCATTTCACCACCCAAGAAGTTGTGCTCGTCTAAGCGACCCAAAATTAAATTGGCATCAGTCACCGTAGGCTCAGTGCCGCCCCGCCCATAGCAAACGGGACCAGGCATGCTGCCCGCAGAGCGTGGCCCCACGCGCAGCGAATTGCCAAGCTCAAGGCGTGCAATACTGCCGCCGCCCGTGCCCACCTCAAAAATATCCATCATCGGAATTTGAATCGGCAGCGCTTTTTCGTAGCCACCAATGAGCGCACTACCCGTTGTCAGCGGCCTGCCTTCGCTAATCACACCCGCTTTAGCTGTTGTGCCACCCATGTCAAAAGCAATAGAGTCGGGCATGCCCAGTTGCTCACAAATCGCCTGCGCCCCAATGACGCCCGCAGCGGGCCCCGACTCCAGCATACGAACACAGTCGCGTCGTGCATGCTCAACTGGAAACAGGCCACCTGTTGATTGCACGGCGTAGAAGTCGCCGCCAAAACCTTTTTGCGTTAAGTGCTGCTCTAACTCGCCCAAATAGGCTGATACACGAGGGCCGACATATGAGTTGGCCACTGCCGTGGATACCCGCTCAAACTCACGATACTCCTGCGACAGCTCGTGGGATGCCGTCACAAAAGCGCCGGGGATTTCTTCTTGCAAGATGGCTTTCACTCGGCGCTCATGATCTGGCTTGCGGTACGAGTGCAGAAGCAGCACCGCCACCGCTTCAACATGCTTGGCTTTCAAATCACGTGCCAGGGCGCGGACAACACTTTCATCGAGCGCTTTATGCAATGAGCCATCCGCACGCAAGCGCTCAGGTACCTCATACCTAAGTGAACGCGGCACTAAGGGTTCGTGCTTAGAGAAAAACAAGTTGTAGGCATCAGGACGGTTGACGCGGCCAATTTCATAAATATCTCGAAAACCTTCGGTAATCAAAAGTGCCGTCTTAGCGCCCGTGCGCTCGAGCAGCGTGTTGATGGCAATGGTTGAACCGTGCAAGAACAAATAGCCGTTTGTGAGGTCGACACCCGCTTCACTCAAGGTGTTTTGAATCCCATCCACTAATTTTCCGTGCGTGGACAAGGCCTTGCCAAAGGATATTTTTCCAGTCGTCTCATCAAAGCAAGCCATATCGGTGAACGTGCCACCAATGTCGACTGCCACGCGTAGCGAAGCTTGTTTGGGCGATCCCTGTTTATTTGCTTGTGTCATTTAGGACTCCTGTTATGCCGCATCGACGACACGGTTGCGTAGCGTCCCGAGTCCTGTGATTTCGATTTCGATGACATCTCCCGCCTTCATATAGACAGGAGGCTCACGGCGATCGCCTACACCGCCTGGTGTGCCCGTGGCAATCACATCGCCAGCTGAGAGTGGGGTGAAACCAGAGATGTATTCAATGATCACAGGTAAGGTAAAAATTAAATCGGCAAGCGAAGCGTGCTGCATCACTTCGCCGTTGAGCCGCGTCTCTAGGGTGAGCCGATTCACATCGGGGGTTTCTTGTGTCGTCGCCATAAACGGACCAAATGGCCCCGTTAATGGAAAGTTTTTACCCGGAATCCATTGATGCGTATGACGCTGCCAATCACGCGCCGTGCCATCGTTAAAGCAGGCATAGCCTGCAATGTGATCAAACGCATCGGCTTGCTTAATGTTTCGCCCGCCTTTGCCGATGATGATGGCGAGCTCGCCCTCAAAGTCAAACCGAGTAGTCGTTGCTGGACGCGGTAGCGGTGCGTTATGCGCCGAGAGACTATCCACAAAGCGCGTAAAGATAGAAGGATGCTCGCTATCCGCACGCTTGGTTTCAGCAACGTGACTTTTGTAATTCAACCCCACGCACAAAATCTTGCCGGGATTAGGAATAACAGGTAGTAAACGAGCCTCGTTCGCTTGTACGGTGCGTCCTTGCTGGCGCGTGACGGCGTTCAATTCACCCAGCTTATTCGCCGCAATCGCTGACTTCAAATCAGGATATTGCGCCTGAAAGCTAGCGGGCACTTGTAGCCATATCTGCTCGCTTTCCCAGACCCCATAAGTTGAATGACCACTTGACTCAAAACTAACGAAACTCATTTCTTTTCCTTTATTTGTGTACAGATGAGGGGGAGTCTAGGAAGATTCAATCCATCTGCATAGAGTCAATTCATGGATTTCAGAAGTGCCATAATTGGCATATCAGGAGGTGGCGATGCACATCAATGATTTCAAGCTATTTCTAGAGGTAGTCGAACTAGGCAGTTTTACAAAAGTGGCTGCTGGCAGGCAGACGGTGCAGTCGCACATCAGTCGTCAAATCAGCGAACTTGAACGGTCTTGCGGCGGAAGCTTGTTTCGCCGAACGGGCCGTGGTGTCGTACTCACAGAGTTTGGTCAGCATGTTGAAACCCGAGTGCGAACGTGGGTCAAGGACAGCGAAGAGCTATTTGCGAACATTCAGCAAACCGCCAAAGTCCCCATGGGTGTGGTCAAAATGGGGATCTTGCCGTCCGCTGCACACCCACTCTTGACCCACGTGTTCAAACGCTTACATACCGAGTATCCGAAGATCAGATTGAATATCCGTGAAGGACAAGGCGGTGAATTAGACGCTTTGCTTGACACAGCCAGCGTTGATCTGGCTATTCTTTTTCGTTATCAAAAACCGACAGGGTCAGACGAGTTTTTACTCGGAACAGCCGACACCTATTTGGTCTTTAGCCCCGATCTACCGCAGACCTTCTCAGACAAGATTGATTTCAAGCGACTAGAAAACCTCCCGATGGTGTTGCCGCGGAACTCTTCGCACTGGCGTGCAATTCTTGACGAAACCGCTCGCAGCAAAGGCATTCATTTATCCATTGTGCTTGAAGCGGACTCACTGCGTGTTCAAAAAGAAACCATTGCTGCAAACCCCCACCTCTATGCGCTACTAGGCTCCTTCTCGATAGACGAAGAGCAACGATCAGGTCGGCTGCGAGCCACCAAAATCGTAAATCCAGAGCTAAAGCGCTACGTCACACTGGCGTCTCCCAAGCAGGGGCTCTCTACCCTAGCTACCCGCATCGTGGCAAAAATAATCAAAGAGACTGTTCAGGAATGGGGTGGGCAATTAAGCCTTCCAGCAAAAAGCCATGCATAAGCTACAAAGAACCCGTCAACGATAATCTCCTCCACTGTTGCTCATTGCCTTGAAGCTGCCGATTTAACCTTATAAATTGTTATGGATTTATCCCATCACACCCCCATGATGCAGCAGTATCTGCGCGTCAAGTTGGAGTTCCCCGAGACCTTGGTGTTCTACCGCATGGGGGATTTTTACGAGCTATTTTTTGACGATGCCAAACGTGCGGCGCGGTTGCTCGACATCACGCTCACGCAGCGCGGCTCGTCGGCTGGCGAGCCTATCGCCATGGCTGGCGTGCCTTTCCATGCGGTTGAGGGTTATCTTGCCAAGCTAATTCGTGCGGGCGAGTCGGTGGCCATTTGCGAACAGATGACCGCGCCCACTGGCAAAGGCATCGTCGAGCGCAAGGTGATTCGCGTGGTGACGCCTGGTACGCTGACCGAGAGCGAACTGCTGGACAACAAAGGCGATAGCGTGCTCTTGTCTGTGCACGCGGAGAAGTCCATCGTCGGTCTCGCCTGGCTCTCGCTCACGCAAAACAAAATTGAACTGGCGACGTGCAAATTGGATTCGCTTGGTGGATGGCTCACGCGCATTGCGCCATCCGAATTGGTGGTGAGCGGCGACGCACCTGATCGCTTGCTAATCGGCCTACAGGCCACACTGGATAAGGCTTCCAGCAGTGAAAAATTTATACTCACGCATCGTCCAGCATGGCAATTCGACGCGGCGCTTGGTAGCCGCAAACTCTGCGAGCAGCTCAAAGTCGCGAGTCTGCAAGCGTTCAATGCAGATGGCCTGCAGTTCGAGTCCGCACACGCTGCCGCATCTGCACTGCTTGCCTACGCCGAGCACACACAAGGTCGCGCGCTTGCGCACGTGAACACGCTGGCGGTTGCGGTGGACGGCGCACTCATCAGCTTGCCCGAAACCACGCGGCGCAATTTGGAACTCACGCAAACGCTACGCGGTGAGACGGGCGCAGATGCGCCCACACTGTTTGCCCTAATCGACACCTGTATGAGCGGCATGGGAAGTCGCACGCTGAAGACATGGCTGCTCAATCCTGAGCGCGCGCGCAGTGCGGCCAATGAGCGCTTGGATGCGATAGAGGCGCTCAGCCCTCTTTACAAGAGCTTGCGCGAAGAGCTCAAAGGCATCAGCGACGTAGAGCGCATCACGGCACGAATTGCGCTGCGGCAAGTGCGTCCGCGCGAACTGGCAGGGCTGCGGCAAACGCTGGCGTCGTTAGATGCTTTGTCCATGAGCGAACAAACTTACGCGGGCACCTCTCTGCTAAGCCATATCCAGAAAAACCTGCAGGACAGCCCTGCCACAAAGGCAATCGCCATCCGGCTTACGGAGGCAATCGCTGCTGAGCCTGCGCTTTTGATACGCGATGGCGGCGTGATAGCTGACGGATTTGACGCTGAGCTAGACGAACTGCGCGGCATTCAAACCAACTGCGATGCGTTTTTGCTAGATCTAGAAGCACGAGAGAAAGCACGCACAGGCATTGTCAATTTGCGCGTGCAATACAACCGCGTGCATGGTTTTTATATCGAGGTCACGCAGGGCCAAGTGGACAAAGTGCCAGCGGATTACCAGCGCCGCCAAACCTTAAAGAACGCCGAGCGCTACATCACACCTGAGCTAAAAACCTTTGAAGACAAAGCGCTTTCGGCACAAGACCGCGCTCTTGCCCGCGAAAAAATCTTATATGAACTCCTGCTGGATGAACTACAAGACCATCTGCAAGCCTTATCCAGTGTGGCCTACAGCTTAGGTAGCTTGGATGCGCTGTGCGCTCTAACCGAGCGTTCCCAAACGCTAGAGTGGTCGCGTCCGTGCTTTGTGGACTATCCATGTTTAGAGATTGAAGCAGGTCGTCATCCCGTGGTGGAAGCGCGGCTCGCCATGAGTGGCAAGTCGTTTATCGCCAACAACACCGCTATGTCCGCGAAGCAGCGGATGCAAATCATCACCGGTCCCAACATGGGCGGTAAGTCCACCTACATGCGGCAAACGGCGCTAATTGTGCTGCTGGCCAGCATCGGCTCGTTCGTGCCCGCCAGCGGTTGCACACTTGGCCCCATTGATGCGATCCATACCCGCATTGGCTCGTCGGACGATCTGGCGAACGCGCAGTCCACCTTTATGCTGGAGATGACTGAAGCAGCGCAGATTTTACGTAGTGCCACGCGCGAGTCGTTAGTGCTGATGGATGAAATTGGCCGCGGCACATCTACGTTTGACGGCCTTGCACTGGCAAGCGCTATCGCCAAACATTTACACGACCACTGCCAAGCATTTACGTTGTTTGCAACGCATTATTTTGAGTTGACCGAGTTCCCAGCTGGTCACAAAGCTGCGCAAAACGTTCACGTGAGCGCCGTGGAAAATGCCGCGAATAAAGCTGGTGGAGGCGCCATCGTCTTCCTCCACGCGATTGAAGCTGGCCCAGCGAGCCGCAGCTACGGCGTGCAAGTGGCTGCTTTGGCTGGTATGCCAAACGCGGTGCTGCATCAGGCACGTCATGCACTGCAAAGCCTTGAGCAGCGTGCCTTAGAGGCCAACGAGCAAAATGATTTATTCCAAGCAGCGCCAGCGGCATTGCTACAAATTGACGATGCGGCGCAGAAGCTAAAGGCGGCGTTAGGTGCGATTGACCCCGATAGCCTCACGCCACGTGAGGCGTTGGATGCGCTCTATCGACTCAAAAAACTGCAAGCCGATTAATCAAGCTGCTTGCAAGCGCTCCAGCAGTAATTTGCGACAAGTTGCCAAGTCGTAATCGCTGGTATTAAAGGCAATATCCGCACGGGCGTAGAGCAGTTCGCGGGTTTGCAAAATACTTTTTAAATCATCAATCGCGGCGCGCTGGGTGGTGCGCGTCGCTGCCATCGGGCGGTTGTCACCTTGGGCGCGGACGCGGCTGAGGTGATCGAGTGGCTTGGCTTGCAGCCACACGGTGGTGCACTGCCGCAGCAAGAGTTCAAACGAATCGCCATCTGTCACCACGCCGCCTGGAGTCGCAATAACGATGGGTTCTTTCAAGGCCACGATTTCACGAATCGCTTGGCGCTCGAAACGCCTGTACGCTGCGTCGCCATATAAATTGTAAATCTCTGGCAGGCTAGAGCCAGCAAGGCGTTCAATCTCGCGGCTAATTTCGATAAAGCGGAATCCAAGGCTCTTGGCAAGTAACGCACCCAGCGTACTTTTCCCCGCACCGCGCAGGCCAATCAAGGCAATGCGTTGATGGCGCTGGCTACCTGCTGCTTTGCTGCTCAGAGCAGCTGGAGGCGCTTTCTCTTGCATGGTCTCACCTAGCAATTGCGGCACAGTTACGTCAAAAGCCTTGGCAAGCTCCACCAAAATGAGCACGGAGACGTTGCCCGTGCCGCCCTCTAAGTTGGCCAAATGCCGCTCGGAAATACGCGCCGCTTGGGAGAGTTGCTTGCGCGTCATGCCAATTTTGGCGCGAAGTGCACGTACCTGCTGCCCAAGGGCGACTAAAAAGGGGTGGCGGCTATCCGTCGTCTTTAATGCAATTTGCTTCATAAGGGTGCAATAGTAACATTGCACAATGCTGCATTCACTGCCGAGCACCACTCACACAAGGACAGACCCGATGACCGAACTTCTCTCGAACTATTTAGGCGGCACACCCGTCATGGGCTCTGGCGCAGGCACGCCGTTATTTGACCCCGTGCTGGGCGACGAACTCGTGCGCGTCGATGCCACAGGGTTGGACTTGGCCACGGGCTTTGACTTTGCCAGACGCCAAGGTGGGCGAGCCTTGCGAGCCATGACCTACCGCGAACGTGCCGCCATGCTTGGCGCCGTTGTGAAGGTCTTGCAAACCAATCGCGATGCCTACTATGGCATCGCCATGCAAAACAGTGGCACGGTTAAAAACGATTCGGCCGTTGATATTGACGGCGGCATTTATACGCTGGGCTACTATGCCAAATTAGGTGAGTCGCTGGGCGATCAAACTTATTTGCTGGACGACGAGCCCGCGACTTTGGGACGCGACAAGGAAAAGGGCGTCGCCTTTGTCTCGCAACACATCCTCACGCCTACGCACGGCGTGGCGCTCTTGATCAATGCCTTTAATTTTCCCTCTTGGGGGCTTTGGGAAAAGGCCGCGCCTGCGCTGCTGTCTGGCGTGCCCGTCATCGTTAAACCGGGCACCAGCACGGCTTGGCTGACGCAGCGCATGGTGCGTGATGTGGTGGAAGCTGGCGTGCTACCCGCTGGTGCGCTCTCCGTCATTTGCGGCTCTAGCGCAGGATTGATGGATCAGCTCAAACCCTTCGATGTGGTGTCTTTTACGGGCTCGGCCGAAACAGCCAAGGTCATCCGCTCGCACCCTGCGGTGACCGAGCGCTCGGTGCGCGTCAATATTGAAGCCGATAGCGTCAACAGTGCTTGGCTGCTACCGGATGCAGACGCCAATAGCGACTCATTCAAATCGCTGGTGCGCGAAGTGGTGAACGAGATGCGCGTGAAATCGGGGCAAAAATGCACGGCGATTCGCAGGATTTTTGTGCCAGAAGTCATGTATAGCAAGGCTTCCGAGGCGATTGGCGCCAAACTAGCAGCGATAGCTGTGGGTAATCCACGCAACGAATCGGTGAAGATGGGCTCGCTGGTGAGCCGCGCACAATTCAATACCGTCCAGCAAGGACTCGCTCATTTAAAAAAACAAGCCGAAACGTTGTTTGATGGCAGCACGCTGCCCTTAGTCGATGTCGATCCTGCTGTGGCGTGCGCCATGGCACCGACCTTACTCGGCACGCGTGATCCTGATGGAAGCAGTCTTGTCCATAACGTCGAAGTTTTTGGCCCTGTGGCGACGCTTGTGCCGTACAAAGACTTGGCACACGCTAAAGCTTTAATCGCACGTGGCGAGGGTTCTTTGGTTGCATCGGTTTATTCAGGTGACGCGGAAATGGCCTCAGCGGCCGGATTGGATATCGCTTTCGCCCATGGCAGAGTGCATGTGATTACGCCTGATGTAGCGCAAATTCATACGGGTCACGGCAACGTGATGCCGCAAACTTTGCACGGCGGCCCTGGTCGTGCGGGCGGTGGGGAAGAACTAGGCGGCAAGCGAGGCCTTGGCTTTTATCACCGCAGAAGCGGCCTGCAAGTCGCACAATCTATTGCCAATGCCATGAAAGTTTCAACATGAACGCTACTCTATTCAATTTTGCAGAGCACATTTTTATCCTCAATAAAAACCGCGCTAGCAAGCTCGCCTTTATTGACGACACGCGCACCCTCACCTACGGCGAGCTAGAGCGGCAAGCACGCCGCACGGCTGCAAGCCTTATCCAGCTTGGCCTGCGGCGCGAAGAGCGGGTGTTTGTTTTGATGCACGATAACGTGGACTGGCCTGTGGCATTTTTGGGTTGTATGTACGCAGGCATTGTGCCCGTCGCCGTCAACACGCTGTTGCCAGCAGATGATTTGGCGTACATGCTTGCGCACTCTCGGTCTCGCGCCGCCATCGTCTCTGAAGCGCTGCTGCCCACATTCAACGAAGCACTCTCCAAGTCACAAAAAAGCGATGTGCAGCACGAAGTCCAGCACACGCTCATTTCAAAGCCCACCCTCTCGCAAGCCTTTATTGATAAGGTCTGCGAGCCAATGGTAAGCCCAGCGCCCACACATCCAGACGACATCGGGTTTTGGCTTTATTCATCGGGCTCAACTGGCAAGCCCAAAGGCACAGTGCACACGCACGCTAATCCTTTTCACACTGCCGAGCTTTTTGGCAAAGCTGTACTGAACATCCAAGAGTCCGATGTGTTGTTCTCTGCTGCCAAGCTATTTTTTGCCTATGGTTTGGGCAATGGACTCACGTTTCCGTTATCCGTGGGTGCAACGGTGATCTTGTCGGCCGAGCGCCCTACGCCAGATGCTGTGTTCAAACGCTGGACTGGCACTACTGCTGTGCTCGCAGGCGTTAAACCAACCATCTTTTTCGGCGCTCCCACGGGTTTTGCAGGCATGTTGGCTGCGCCCAACTTGCCCGCTAAATCAGATGTGGCCCTGCGCATGTGTTCATCTGCTGGCGAGGCATTACCACGTGACATTGGCGAGCGCTTCACCAAGCATTTTGGCGTGCAAATTGTGGATGGTATTGGCTCGACCGAAATGCTGCACGTATACCTATCCAACCGTCCAGACGACGTGCGCTATGGCACAACGGGCAAAGCAGTCGCGGGCTACGCACTCTCGCTACGAGACGATGCTGGTAATGAAGTGGCGGACGGCGAAGTAGGTGATCTCTACATCAACGGTCCAAGCGCCGCACTAATGTATTGGACGCGCCGCGATAAAAGCGCCGAGACTTTCCAAGGCACGTGGCTCAAGAGCGGCGACAAATATGTGCGCGATGCGGACGGCTATTACACCTACTCAGGCCGCAGCGACGACATGTTTAAGGTGAGCGGTC
>CANBRV010000029.1 GCA_947372005.1 Comamonadaceae bacterium
GCAGGAAAAGTACAGCTAGAGGCAAGCAGCCAATCCAACGATATTGCTGCGCGCTTTAATGCCGCTGGCATTAGAGTTGGCGTAACAAGCGACATGAAAAGCGTGCAGTGGGGCAAGCTGCTGCTGAATCTCAACAATCCCATCAATGCTCTGTCCAACGTACCGCTACTCGATGAATTATTGGACAGAAATTTTCGTGTCGTATTGGCAACGCTCCAGCAGGAAGCCTTATCCGCTATGGGCTGCGAAGGCATTACCCCTGCCCAACTTGCTGCAGCATCGCCCCACGCAATGACCCGTATTTTGCGCCTACCCAACTTCATCTTCACACGCCTTGCACCCAAGATGCTGCGCATGGATCCCGCCGCACGCTCCTCCATGTGGGACGATGTGCAGCGCGGACGAGTCACTGAGGTCGATGATCTTTGCGGTGCCGTCGTCAGACTTGCCGCTAAACATGGCAAACCAGCCCCTGTTAACGCCACGATGTGTAAGCTAATCGCCGCGCTTAAAAAGGGCGACCAGTGGACAGGCAGACAACTGCGGCAGTCGCTAGGGGTTTAAAGCGTCAGCCTTTAGCTAAAGCCAGCGCCAGCGCCTCAGCGACTTTGATGCCGTCCATCGCCGCGCTCATGATGCCGCCTGCATAGCCTGCGCCTTCACCAGCGGGGAATAAACCACGTGTATTAATAGACTGGTACGCCTCGGGGTGCTTATCTATGTGGCGACGGATACGGATAGGTGAGCTAGTTCGTGTTTCAACACCGGTCAGCAACGCATCCGCTCTATCAAAACCCTTAATTTGTTTACCAAATGCGGGCAATGCCTCTTGGATAGCCGCAATTGCATAGACGGGCAAAGCTGATGGAACAATGCCGCCAGTCAGATCGGTCAATAAAACACCAGGCTTATAGGAGGGTTCCACGTCACCTAATTTTGTACTGGCACGACCTTTTAAAAAATCTCCGACTAACTGCGCAGGTGCAAAATAATTTTCACCGCCAAGCTTGTAGGCGCCAGACTCTAACCCTCGCTGAAATGCAATTCCTGCAAGTGGATTAGCCGCATCCGCACCAAAATCCGCTGGCTTAATCTCCACCACAATGCCTGCGTTGGCATTACGTTCGTTGCGTGAGTATTGGCTCATGCCATTGGTTACCACGCGCCCCACCTCTGAGGTTGCGGCCACCACCGTACCGCCTGGGCACATGCAAAAGCTGTAAACACTGCGACCGTTTTTAGCGTGATGGACTAGCTTGTAGTCTGCTGCGCCAACGTGTTCGACGATTTTTTCAGGGTGCCCAGCATAAAAATTCGAATCGCCAAACCTAGCACGATCAATCACGCCTTGTGGATGCTCAATGCGAAAACCAATCGAAAACGGCTTGGCTTCCACAAACACGCTGCGCGCATGCAGCATCTCAAACGTATCGCGCGCACTGTGCCCAATCGCCAGTACCACATGCGAAGCGCTAATCTCTTGCTTTTCACCCGTCAGCAGATTAACCGTCCGCAAACCACGTAGCGTATAGCCTCCAGCAGCACCGCTATCTAGCACCACATCCTCCACACGCGTTGAAAAGCGAATCTCACCTCCGAGTCGCTCAATCTCACCGCGCAGATATTCCACGACTTTGACTAACCGAAACGTGCCAATGTGCGGCTTGCTGACGTACAAAATTTCATCGGGCGCACCGCCCTTGACCATTTCCTCTAACACCTTGCGCCCAAGGTGATACGGATCTTTCACTTGGCTCCACAGTTTGCCGTCGGAGAACGTACCCGCACCACCTTCGCCAAACTGTACGTTGCTTTCCTCTTGCAAAACCTGCTTGCGCCAAAAGCCCCATGTATCCCTAGTGCGCTCGCGCACAGCTTTACCGCGTTCGAGTACTAAGGGCTTAAGTCCCATTTGCGCCAAGGTCAGTGCAGCAAACAAGCCGCAAGGCCCTGTACCAATGACGACAGGGCGTTGAAATCCTGCTTGTGTCGTTAACGTTTCGGCATTCTTGGGGGATATGACACGCTTGTAAGCCATATCAGGCGTGGCCTCCAAGACTTTAAGCTTAGATAAATCCACATTTTGCGCCAGGCCAATGTCTAGCGTATAGATAAAATGGATATCAGATTTTTTACGTGCGTCGTAACCTCGGCGATGTACGTGAATACTCGTAACTTGTGCATTTTGCAACCCGAGCGCAGACAGGACAGCAATGCGCAAATCATCAGGCGCATGATCGAGCGGAAGTTTAATATCCGTGAGTCGGTAAGTTGGCGAGGTCATGGAGTGATTTTCCATGAAGATAGAGATAGCCAAGACCTCGTCTCTCGGTTACAGTTTAGGTTCAAACAAATTTGAAGGTGACCTATGTGCGGAATTGTTGGAGCAATTGCTAAAAGTGATGTTGTCAGTGTCTTAGTACAAGGCCTAAAGCGGTTGGAGTACCGTGGTTATGACTCGTGCGGCGTTGCTGTTCATACGGGTCAGGGCTTAGAGCGTGCTCGCAGCACAGCACGTGTAACGGAGCTAGAGGCTCAAGGCCTGTTAGTTGCCAATCTTGGTATTGCGCACACAAGGTGGGCCACGCACGGCGCGCCTGCTGTGCATAACGCGCACCCGCACTTCAGCACAGGCGTGACAGGACAAACACCACGCATTGCATTAGTTCACAACGGCATCATTGAGAACCACGATGCACTGCGTACCGCCCTACAAGCCAAGGGCTATGTCTTTGTTAGCCAGACAGACACCGAAGTTATTGCCCACTTGGTCGACTCGCTTTATGTTGCGGGCGGTGATTTATGTGCGGCTGTGCAAGCCGCATTAACCCAGTTGCACGGTGCCTATGCCTTAGCCGTTATCGCGTACGACGAGCCAAACCGCTTAATTGGTGCTCGCCAAGGCTCACCACTCATTTTGGGTGTTGGCGAAAATGGCGCCAACTACCTTGCTAGCGATGCAATGGCGCTTGCTGGGGTTACCAATCAAATCGTGTACCTAGAAGAAGGCGATGTGGTGGATATCCGCTTAGGCGCTTATCACATTACTCAAACAACACCGGGCGAGCGCCCAGTCAAAACAGTACTTGCACATAGCGGCGCTGCAGAGCTAGGGCCTTATCAACACTACATGCAAAAAGAGATTTTTGAACAGCCCACAGCACTTGCTAACACGCTGGAAGGTGTAGAAGCTATCGATGCCGCACTCTTTGGCGACAAAGCTCACGCCAGTTTTAAAGCGATTGATAAAATTTTAATTTTGGCCTGCGGTACCAGTTATTACAGCGGCTGCACAGCGAAGTATTGGCTGGAAGCCATAGCCGGAGTGCCATGCGCGGTAGAGGTCGCCAGCGAATATCGCTACCGCACAAGCGTGCCAGATCCTAAAACACTCATTGTGACGATTAGCCAAAGTGGCGAAACTGCTGATACATTGGCAGCTCTACGCCACGCACAAAGCCTTGGCATGACCCACACGCTCACCGTCTGCAATGTTGCAACCAGCGCGATGGTTCGCGAGTGCCAGCATGCTTACATCACGCGGGCTGGGGTTGAAATTGGCGTGGCCTCTACTAAAGCGTTTACAACGCAACTGGCGGGATTATTTTTATTGACGCTTGCGCTAGCAAAAACGCAAGGCAAGCTCAGCCATGCGCAAGAGCAGTCACATCTAAAAGCCATGCGCCATTTGCCTGTCGCGCTGGCCGCGGTGCTGGCGCTAGAGCCCCAAATCATGGTTTGGGCGGAGCAATTTTCCAGCATGGAAAACGCCTTATTCTTAGGACGTGGTGTTCACTATCCCGTAGCGCTAGAAGGCGCGCTGAAGCTCAAGGAAATCAGCTACATCCATGCTGAAGCCTATCCTGCAGGCGAGCTAAAGCATGGCCCGCTTGCGCTCGTCACAGCCGAAATGCCCGTCGTCGTGGTTGCCCCGAACGACAGCCTCATTGACAAGCTAAAAAGCAACATGCATGAAGTCCGCGCCAGATCAGGCGTGCTATATGTTCTGGCAGACGCTGACTCGCATATCAAAAGCGAAGAAGGCATTCACGTCATTCGCCTGCCCGAGCACTATGGCGATCTGTCCCCGTTACTTCACGTTGTGCCGCTACAGCTCTTGGCATATCACACAGCACTTGCACGCGGTACAGATGTGGACAAGCCACGTAATTTGGCGAAAAGCGTCACGGTGGAATAATCATATGAAGTACTTACTAACACTCCTTGCATCACTAACGCTCTTGCTAGCCGCACTTGTCGATATCACCTATGCGCAAACACCAAGCGCAGATGCAATGATTGAGCAATTAAAAGCAAAACCAACGGGGGCCAGTGTCATTGCTCCGCGCACACGTAGTTTAGGCGGAACACGCAATTTGGGCGTGGAGGCCGTGCCTGCGCAAGAAACGCCAGCTGAGCGAGCATCACTATCACTACAAATTCAATTTGACTTCAACTCTGCGCGCATCAAATCCGAGAGTGGGCAATCACTTTCAAATCTTGCAACAGCCTTGCAGTCCAAAGAACTCGCTAATGCCAAATTTGCAATCGAGGGGCATACCGATGCCAAAGGCGGCGCCGACTACAACCAACGCTTGTCACAGCAACGTGCCGATGCCGTGCGTGAGTTTTTAATTGGAAAAGGCATCGAAAACACGCGCCTATCTGCTGCTGGCAAGGGGGCAAGTGATCTTGCCAACAAAGACGATCCGCAAGCGGCTGAAAATCGAAGAGTCAGAATCGTTAACATGCAATAAAAATATTTGCGTTCGCCTCCTATAAATATAGGATAGTCAAAAGCGAAGCTGTAGTGAAAAATGGTGTCTTATTGATTGAGGATGCCACCATGACTAGCCACAAAATTAAACTTACTCTTGTCTCCGCTATTCCAGCAATTGTTTGTGCCGTAGCGCTAGCAATATCATTCTGGGTAGTCTCTGCCACGGAAGCAAGGGCTGAAAGAGCACATGAAACAAGTTATCACTCGACTTAAGGCTTTTAAAAACCTTGCAGCACTTCCAATTAGTGCTGTGACGTGGGTGTTAGTCATTGTTTTTTCTGTTTGGATTATTCTGGATTTAACGTACCTCAAAGTTTCGAGTGGTTTATCTCAAACTACCTACGATGCGATGGTGAAAAACCGGCTTTATGCCGCGCCACCAGATCCCCGCCTCGTCATTGTTGATATTGATGAATCCTCTCTGGCTCGTATGTCTAAAGAGTTTGGTCGATGGCCTTGGCCGCGGGATACGTTAGCCAGCGTACAGGACTTTATTGAACGGGAGCAGCCTTTAGCTATCGTGTGGGATATTGCATTTGCCGACCCTGACCGGCTGAGCCCTGGTGGCGATGCTGCATTTAATGAATCTGCGAGTCGCAGCAAACATAGCCACTACTCTGTCATTCGTCTTCCCGCAACTAACGACGATAAAAGTCAGCTCAGTCGTGAAAATTTGCCGACACTTTGGGTAAAAGAAGCAAATCCAGAGTATGCAGGAAAGCCTTTGAGCAAACTAGCCGCTATCGTGCCCGTCCTGCCCAATGTAGCTGCTGGCAAACTTGGCTTTAATAATGGGTATCCTGATAGTGATGGCGTCCTTCGCCGCTACCGCTATAGTGAAACTCTTGTAGATGGTTCAGTTATTCAATCTACGCCTATGAGCGTAGCGGGTGATTTATCTAAAACATTATTCGCAGCACTGATGAATGTGCCACAAAACCTAGACAAACACGGTGTTGATAGCGGGACTTTAATTGCTTGGCGCAAAAGCGCAGATGCCTACACAAAAATCAGTTTTGCTGATGTTTTTGATAAATCAGAAGGTGGAAAACCGAAGGCTGCAGTTCCTTCATTTACAGGAAAAATCGTGGTGGTTGGTTCGACAGCACCTAGCCTGCATGATATTCACCCGACCCCACTTGTATCTTTTCAAGCAGGAGTAGAAAGTCTTGCCACTGTTACGGATAACGCCATTAACCATCGATTCATCTTAGAAGTACCCCGTTGGCTTCAGGCTCTCATCGCGCTTGCTCTATGTGTTACTTTGGCATTTCTGGTTAGGCGTTTTGGCATTGCTTCACTAGACGGAGCGCTTGTTATTTTGCCCGGTGCATTATTGGGTATTAGCTATTTATCACTTAATTTTTTACCTGTCTTTTTAGATTTGCAATTGGCTGCCAGCGCTGTCTTGCTTTTTTTGGCAGCACTGCGTGCTTGGAATAACTTTAGACGCAATTATTGGTGTGATTTACCTGCCGACTGGCTTGAGCCAACGTCTACGACAGTTTTGCATTTAATGCCTATTCAAAGCTTGAATCACGAACCGTTTGCCGATACAGGACTGGATCATTTGATGGATTTGCTAGAGAGCCACGCCCCACATTGTCGTGTTGTCGGCGGCGATGCCACTTCAGCATGGCCTGCAAAATTACGCTGGACAGAACTAGCCTGCCATGCAACGCTTATTGGGCCACTAGAGCAACTCATGCACCTAGCGCAGCATATGCCAAACACATTGGCAACATCGCCTTGTATTGAATTAACCGAGCCACCTTTAACCAAAGTTAAGATTGCTCAAACTATTTTTAGGAGCCCCCCATGACACCTATGCATTTATTCAAGCGCAAGAGTATTGCTCTTATTGTTTCGTTAAGTTTTGTAGGTGCCACTTTTGCACAAAGCTCTACATTAATGCGATCTACCGAGTTACGGGTCGACAAAATGGGTTCGGCCAGCGTGATCACCGAGCTTGCTGTAGGCTCTGCGGTACAACTACTTAGCTTGGAAGGTGGCTGGGCGCAAGTACAAGCAAGTGGCAAATCAGGCTGGGTTCGTGCTAGCAGTTTAGCTTTAAATGCAGGCGCATCTAGCGCATCCACGCTTTCAGCAGGACGTGAAGCCAAAGGCAATACCGCTTTGACGCTGGGCGTTCGTAGCATTGGGGGAAAGGCCATAGAGGAACGTAGCAATCGTCATGCCCTCATCATTGGCATAGGCCGCTATGGAGATGCAAGCATCCCAGGCTTGCCCGGCGCGCATATTGATCGTGAGTCGGCAACTCAAATGGCCAAGGCCATGCAAGTACCAACCAGTAACATCACTTACTTGCAGGATGATCAGGCAACAGCGAATGGGATACGTAATGCTCTCTCGGCACTAAATGATCGAGTCGCTGAAGGAGATCGCGTCTTTATTCATTACTCAGGTCATGGAACGCGTTATATGGACAAAACAGCTGGAGGCTGCGTAGAGGCATTACTTGCTTACGAAGGTACTACTGATGCGACGATCCCTAACAAAGAGATGGCAACTCTACTATCGCCCATCACGAATAAAACCGATAAATTATTTGTCATGTACGATGCCTGCCACTCATGCGGCATTATCAGCAACGCATCTACCGTTCGCACGCGCGGCATTTTTAACAAAAACGATGAGGGCGCCTTGCGCCCTAAATTCGCAGCGCTAACAGACGAGTGCAGCAAACCTGTCAATGTAAAAACACGGAACCTGCTGGTAGAGGCAGTGGCTCAAAAAACGTTACCGCAAGACATCGTGCATATTTCTAGCGCGCGTAACGATGAGGTGAGCTTTGACGACCAAGAAAAAGGCGGGTTAGCCACCGAATTTATGCGCGACTGTATGCTGCGGGATGCAAAGGATTTAGATAAATCAGGCTCTATCAGCATCGATGAAATCAGGCAATGCGCCCAGACCAAAATTAATGATCGGATGCAGGGAGATACGCTATACAAAGCTCACAATATTTCACTGACTGGCAACGCCGATTTTGTTCCCGCTTGGTTTAGTCAGGCATCACAAACTGCACCGCAATCTGTTGCAACAACCGCCTCAACAAGCCCGGCATCAACTGCGACGACACCAACTCCAGCAACTGCTGCCGCTCCTGCCCTAACGGGCGAACAAGCTTTAAAGCGTTTATTCGATCAACGTGATGGCAAACGTAAAGTTGAAGTCACTGCGGCAAAAACTCAACTCAAAATTGGACAAGACACCGTTGATTTCAGCGTGAAATCAAATAAGGCAGGATACGTCTATGTCGCACTAGCTGGCTCGGACAATAAATCGCTTTACGTACTGTTTCCGAACGATCTCGACAAAAATAACCGTATTGAAGCCGGTCAAACCATACAGCTTCCACGCTCTAACTGGAAGGTGCGATCACAAGGTCCAGAAGGCACCAATCAACTACTGATATTTGTGAGCGATGGACCACGCGATCTGTCTAGCCTATCGGCAAGTAAAGCAGGGCCATTTATCATGTCACTCAACAACACAGAAGGTCGGGCTGAACTTGGTGCGTTGATGAGCCGCTCTGCAACTGGCGCAGATGCTGCTTGCGTCAATACGGCTGCCCGCGCTGGTAATCCGCAGTGCTCCGATGCTTTTGGCGCTGCTATGCTGCGAATTGATGAGGTTCGATAACTCTTAAAAATCATGAAGCACGTCCGTTTTCTTTTAGCGCTGATGGTGTTTGTATTGCCTATTTTTGTGGCAAACGCACAATTGCAGAACGAGAGCCGCTTAGCGCTTCTCATTGGCAATGCCACCTATAAGTCCTCCCCGCTTCAAAACCCAGTCAATGACGTTCGCCTTATGGAGAAGGCTCTAATTGAGGCGGGTTTTACTATCATTAAAGCTGAAAATGCATCTAGGCGCGAGATGCAACGCATGGTTCGAGATTTTGGTGAGCGCCTCAAACAATCGGGCGGGGTTGGTCTTTTTTACTTTGCTGGCCATGGTGTTCAAGTTAAAGGCGCTAACTACCTTGTCCCAGTAGATGCGGACATTCGCACCGAAGACGAGGTAGCGTTTGACTCCATTGATGCGCAATCCGTTTTAGAAAAAATGGAGACGGCAAAAAACCGTATTAACCTTCTCATCTTGGATGCATGCCGAGACAACCCTTTTGCCAAAGGCTCGCGCTCTGGATCCACGGGTCTTGCGACCATGAGCGCTCCAAGCGGCTCCCTTGTTGCATACTCAACGTCTCCCGGCTCTGTCGCATCTGACGGCGCAGGCAATAACGGTCTCTATACCCAGCATTTGGCCGCAGTTATGCGCATGCCAGATATGCCTATTGAAGAAGTTTTTAAACGCGTTCGTGCAAACGTGCGCAAAGATAGCGCGAATCAGCAAACACCTTGGGAAAACACAGCCCTAGAAGGTAATTTTTATTTCAAAAAATCACCTCCTCCTGTTGTCGCTACTCTTGCCCCCGCTGCACAATCTGCTATTCAAGCTCCATCAGCGGCACCCAGCATAATGGCTGTAGAGCTTGCTTACTGGGATAGCATCAAAGGCAGTAATCGGCCATTTGAGCTAGAGGCTTACATTGAACAGTTTCCAAATGGCGCATTTGTCGGCTTAGCTAAAGCAAGATTGCGTGAGCTGGTCCGAGAGCTTGCTGCTGCAAAAGAGCGTGAAGAGCGAATCCTAGCTAAAGCACAAGAAGAAAAACTAACCATGGCTAAAGAGCTAGAGCTCGCACGCGCACGGGAAGCAGCTCGCGAAAAAGCTGCCTCGCTAGAACTAGCTCTAGCAGCCGCTAAGGCACAGCCAGGACAAATGGTTGCTATGGCGACACCAGCAGCGCTCAAACCTAGTCCTACCGCAATAGCTGCGCTCAATATTGCAAACCTAGCATCAGGTCAAAACATTGGAACACTGCAAATCGTAGACCGCATGTTTAATAGCAAAGTTGATATGAGAGTGGTGGTGAGCGACAAATCCGACACATTCACCCTGCTAAGTACGGGCGACAAAATTGGGGTCGATGGGCAGGTCTTGGCTGCTCGTTTTGGAGATTTTGTATTTAGTCAGGTCACGGGCTCCCTATGGAAATTCCCACTGAAAGCGGGTGATAAGGGGCAAGCTGATGTGAGTACAGGCAGTCTCAATGGACGCTTGCAATGGCAAGTGAAGCTTGGCGTGACTTCTAATGATTTTATTGTCCAGACCGAGTTCACAATGGTGGGCGGTAACGGTCAGATGTCAACAAGAAGTGGCACGTGGTCCGGCGACTATAGTGGCACACAACAACTTCCGAACTCTACTAGTTTTTTATTGCGTGGCTCTTCCATGCCTGCTGGGGGTAGGCTGCAAATAACAACAACCAGCTTAACGATGAAAAATTAAGCATGCCGAAATTTTCATATTTATCGCGGCAACTACTCATTACAGCCCTTTGTGCCGCGGGGCTACTAACCCTCAGCGCCACAGCCCAAGCGCCAAGCGATGTGCGCATTGCCCTCATCATTGGTAACTCGGCCTACCCTGGCAATATGACGCTGGCTAATCCTTCTAACGATGCCAAAGACATGGCTGCAACGCTGCGTAATATGGGCTTTGGCGTAGTTGAAATCATCGACGGCAATCGCGTGCAGATGCTGGATGCGATTGACCGTGCGGGGAAAGCGCTCTCTAACAGACAAGGCGTGGGGATGCTGTTTTATGCAGGCCATGGCTTACAGCTCGACTGGCATAACTTTATGATTCCTGTGGATGCAAGGCTCGCGTCCGCAGGGGATGTGGCAAAGCAAACTGTCGACATCGACGCGGTGATGAACACCTTTAAAGCAGCAGGCACCCGCATGAATATTGTGGTGCTGGATGCTTGCCGAGACAATCCATTTGCGGATGGTAAAACCGCATCGGGCAAGGGACTTGCCCCTCTGGATGCGCCAACGGGCACGCTCCTCGCTTATGCCACCGCACCTGGTAATGTTGCACAAGACGGCACGGGCAAAAATGGCCTCTACACGGGCTTTTTGCTGCAAGAGTTGCAAAAGCCATCCGTTCGGATTGAAGACATATTTAAACGGGTCAGATTCTCAGTGCGTAAAGCAAGTAATGGTGCGCAAATTCCGTGGGAAACAACGAGCTTAGAGGATGACTTCGTTTTTAACAGCGGCATCAAAAAAATAGTGAAGCTAACTGAAGATCAAAAAGAGAAAGCGTTCGAGATTGAAAAGGCTGAGTGGGACAATATCAAGGACAGCAAGTCTGCCGATCCGTTTTATGCGTATGTGCAAAAATATCCAAATGGACTGCTCACAGGGTCTGCGCAAGCAGCGATTGACCGAATCAGTCAAAACAAAATTGAAGCTTATCGTGACAAGCTTGGCGTGATTCAAGGTCAGACATCGGGACGATTTAAAGCAGGCGATTCCATCCAGTATGTGCGCACCGATGGATTTACTAAAATACAAACGCAGCAAACTATTCGGATTACTTCTGTAGCTGCTGGGCTTGCAGCAACAGATGCGGGCGTTTATGCAACCCTGCAAGGTGAATGGGTGAACACTGGTGATGGGCACAATGTATTTGATCCGCCTCGCAGATACCTACCGCTAGACAGATTTGCCATCGGCCAAAAATGGGAAGGGCGAAGTGAATATATCGACATAGGGCATGCTCAAAATATCATGAAAGATGAAGCTGAAATTGTGGCCTATGAGAGCGTCACAACTAAGGCTGGCACGTTTATGGCCTACAAAATTATTATGACAAGCAGCACTATGGTTCTCATTCCAAATCAAGGTAGCAGGCGTAGTGCGAGAATACATCGTACTTATTGGATTGTTCCTGACTACGGATTACCAATTAAAACGATCTACACGCTGCGTACAGGTACTCCATACGTTCGCGATGAATGGAGTGAAGAAGCAATTGCAATCACGAGAGGGAAGTCATGAAGCCCAGCAGGATCAACACCCGCGCTTTATTCAGCATAGCTTTGCTGGCTATGCTCGCATTTCACAGTAGTGCCCAAGCCCCAAATGACGTTCGCATTGCACTCATTATTGGCAATTCGGCATACCCTGGCAACATGGCGCTGGCTAATCCTTCTAACGACGCCAAAGATATGGCTGCAACGCTACGCAACATGGGATTTGGTGTAATTGAAGTCAGAGACGCAAGCCGCGAACAAATGACAGCAGCGATAGAGCGCGCCAATAAAGCACTGAACGGTAAACAAGGCGTGGGCATGCTGTTCTATGCCGGACATGGCCTGCAGCTTGATTGGCGCAACTACATGGTACCCGTGGATGCTAAATTAAATAGCGCCAAAGACGTGCCCACCAATACAGTCGATATTGAAGTAGTCATGAACGCATTTAAATCAGCGGGCAATCGCATGAATATTGTGGTGCTGGACGCTTGCCGCGATAACCCTTTTGCTGACGGTAAAACTGCATCAGGCAAAGGTCTTGCGCCATTAGATGCGCCTACTGGCACATTCCTCGCCTATGCAACCGCGCCAGGCAATGTGGCTCAAGACGGGGACGGAAAAAATGGACTCTATACGGGTTATTTACTGCAAGAACTGCAAAAGCCCACAGCAAGTATCGAAAACGTTTTTAAGCGCGTTCGATTTGCCGTTAGAAAAGCCAGCAACGGCGCGCAAATTCCGTGGGAAACAACTAGCCTTGAGGATGATTTTGTTTTCAATTCGGGAATTAAAAAAGTTGTCAAGCTAACTGAAGATCAAAAGGAAAAAGAGTTTGATATCGAGAAGGCTGAGTGGGACAAGATCAAAGAGAGTAAATCGGCTGATCCGTTTTATGCATTCGTGCAAAAGTATCCTAACGGACAACTCAGCCAATCAGCGATGAATGTCATTGAGCGCTTAAACGAAGCCAAAACTAAGGCTTATACCGACAAAAATGGCGTGTCCGTTGCGCGCTCCTATGCGGACATATTTCGAATCGGCGATCAAGCAGAACTTGTCCGATATGACGGCTACTCTAAGCTAGAGATCAGCCGTAGTAAACCCACGATTAACAAAATTGAAAATGGCTTAATCTACTATAACGGCAACACAGTCGTAACGATTGCGGGAGAGCTTCAGCGACGAGGTGATGGCGTAACGTTTGACCCGCCGCTTCTATTGCTGCCAGCGGACGGCATCGGCGTTGGCAAAAAATGGGAAGGGCGCTCGGCTTTTTCACCAACTACAGGGCCGGCAGTTGGACAAAAAAGCTGGGTTGAAAACACGGGGAAAATTACAGCCATTGAGACAATTACAGTCCCTGCTGGAACCTTTAAGGCATACCGATTTGAACGTGCCAGCATCAATCGATGGGGTTATCGCACCAAAGAAACCATGTGGGCTGAAGTCAACTCTCTAACGCGCATCAAAGCTATTTTTGAAGGCCGACCTCAGCGTGGAAATCCTGATCTATGGACAGAAGAAGCTGTATCAGTCACACGTGGTAAACCCAGTTAACCACCACCTCACAGTCATGCCCCCGATAATCGGTGCATGGCTTTAATTTCTCTCTTAGACGCTCAACTCGCTTTTGGGCACTTCGCACTTCTCGATCACACCGATTTCTCACTTGAGCCCAACGAACGCGTTGGGCTCATTGGTCGCAACGGCGCAGGAAAATCGTCACTTCTCAAAATCTTTGCGGGCATGCACGCGTTTGACGATGGCGCGATGCACCTGCAAAACGGCATTCGCATTGCCTATGTGGCTCAGGAGCCTATACTGGATGCGACCTCCAGCGTATTTGAAGCAGTCAGCGTGGGGCTCACACCGCTCATCGCTGCAATCGATTTATATTGCGCAGGCGAGGCCGATAACCTCGACGAGCTGCAAACGCAAATCGAACGCCTTGGCGGTTGGAACTGGGAGCAGCGTGTGGACGAAGCGATTGAACGCCTTGGACTACCACGTGACGCCTTAATCGGCACCTTGTCGGGCGGTATGAAAAAACGCGTGGCGCTGGCACAAGCACTCGTCACCGAGCCTGATGTTCTTCTCTTAGACGAGCCCACCAATCACTTGGATTTAAACGCCATTACTTGGCTAGAGGGCTTGCTCATCGCTTTCAAAGGCAGCTTAATTGCCATTACGCACGACCGCTCATTTTTGGACGCTGTAGCGACGCGCATTGTGGAACTGGATCGCGGCAAGCTGCGTGACTACCCAGGCAACTTCTCGGCTTATGTGACGCAAAAAGCGGAGCAGTTAGAGATTGAAGCGACGGTAAACGCCAAAGCCGACAAGCTGTTGGCGCAAGAGGAAATTTGGATTAGAAAAGGCGTGGAAGCCCGCCGCACAAGGGCTCAGGGGCGCATTACGCGTTTGCAAGATATGCGCGCCGCACGTGCATCTAGGCGCGATCAGCTGGGCCGCGTCAATTTAGACGTGAGCTCAGGTGAGCGCAGCGGGAAAATTGTGGCGGAGCTGGTGGACGTATGCAAAGCGTTCAACAAAGTCATCGTCAAAGACTTCACCTCGACCATCATGCGTGGCGACAAAGTGGGCTTGATCGCTCCGAACGGCGCGGGCAAAACGACGCTACTCAAAATCATTTTGGGCGAGCTAGCGCA
>CANBRV010000030.1 GCA_947372005.1 Comamonadaceae bacterium
CTACCAAATGCCGTGGCTCCGTCTACTTTGTAGGTCACTGTCGCACCGCTATCGGTGCCGCTGGTTGTTAACGCAGTGTTGCTGGTGATGCCGTCTGCTGCCGTGCCGGTATCGCTGGTGAGCGCCAGTGTGGGCGTCGCAGCAGAGCCAAGCTGAGTGTTAAAAGCACTCAAACTAGTACTTGAAATAACACTAACAGCACGAATACCCAGAATCAGCGTATTGACCATCGCAGAACTAAGCACACCCGCAACAAGCCCCGCCTCAAGCTGGACAAGCATCGCGTTTATTGTTGACCCAGCATTATTTTCAGCCCCTGAAATGGCAGCCAAGGCACGGCCATAGGCGTCGGCCCCAGCATTAGCCAAGCCACTACTGTCGATGACCAAACTGGGAGACGAGCTAACCAAGGCATTGACACCAGCAATGCCTAAATCAAAAGCAGTCACCACCTGTGCATTAGCAGCAGCAATATCTGCCGCCGTTTTGGCGCCAATGGTCGTGCTAGAGGCACCATTCACCCCGCCGCTCAACCCAAGCTTACGAACAGCCAACTCAGTTAACGGATTTAGATTGATAACATAACTACCTCCCGCAGCACCTGCAACACTAGCAACTGCGCGTAAATCGGTATTAATACTACGCAAGGCATTCTGAGCCTCATCGCGGTAATCAGCTGCAGAACCACTATCCGTCAAACGCAACAGAACAGAACCACTGTAACCTGTCGCGATACTAATTCCAAACGCACCCGCGTTTCCCACCACGCTAGCACCCAGCACATTGCCAACGCCATCATAAGCAGTGACCGTAAGCTCTAAGCCCGAAACAACAGGCCCCAATGCAATGCCACCCGAAATGACATAAGGAGCATTTACCCCAGTCACCGCCACCCCAGCACCCGCCGCCCCAGCACCCGCCGCCCCAGCACCCGCCGCCGCAATAGCAACACCGCCACCCAGAACACCCAAAACAACCCCACCACTCTCCGCAGCATCAATCACTCGGACAGTACCAGCCATCCATTCGAAACCTGCGCCTGCGCCCGCAGGCAGCGCATTAATCACATGATTAACAGCACCCGCATAAGATGGATTCGCCAAAGAAAAAGCAGCCAAGGATTCGGAAGTGCCACTTATATAAATAAGTTCAGCCTGACCATCAACAAGAGCAAAACCACTTTGCCCAGAAGTAATTACGACAGCACCCTCAACAGAGGTCGCCAAAGAGGCAACCGTCGCATCTGCAACAACATATACAGAAGCACTAGGAAAGACATAAAAATCTTCGATCAGCAACTCCGCCCCGTCGGCGGAACGCACAAACATATCCTTACCGCGCTTAACCACAAGATCCGGCTTTGCTAAATCCACCCCAGCCACAATAAACCACTGATCCGCTACAGCCTTAATGACTTTTTTCTGCCCCGCCTTTAAAGTGATTCGAATAGGTGACTGCGTCGTCAAAAATTGAGTTGCCATATTTAATTAACCAATCACAAAATAAAATAAAAATTCAGCCACGTCCACACGTACTAGCCATAAAAATAACACTCAAACATAAACAAATCACATGAAAAAGTGAACTAGGAAGATACAGACACCAATTCCTCATGAGGGGAGGGGATACTCAAATTGCCATCACAACAAACAACACCATCCGCCACACCCACAGCCCAAATACATACCCCCGTCACACTACAAGTGACAACAACATCTTCCTCAGAAAGCAACAAGCCCAACCCTTTATCAAAAATCATGATCGAAACATTAACTGTTTAAGAGTGATCGCGGTCGCCTGACTGCTCGTAAACGCACGAATTTGCCGACCACTCAAACTGGCAAACGTCCTCGGACTTAAGGCACCAATAACCTCCGATGAAAGTGTTGCGATTTGCTCGGGAGTAAATCCTGAAACATCTTCTGGCGTTAAAGCCGCAGCCTGAGAAATCGATAGCTCAGCTCGCCCGTCAAAATTTCCCAATGAAGTTATGTTGCTTTTATTTCTCATTGAAGGAATTTTGCAAAAATTCGCCTCAAAAGGTAATGACTTGTTTTTGTCAAATTGCGAAAAAAATGCACAGCAAAACAATAGCGCCTACACGGAAACCTCGCTTGCAAGGCGGCTATTTTCATTACAAGCAATCAAACCCATCAATAGCTTATTCTTGCTATAGACGCATGTGTAATTTGTAGATAGTATGAAAAAAATCATACCGAAAAAAAGGCAAGATTCAGTGGACTTTCCCCTCTCTCACGGTCTTCTCATCGGAAATTAATCTTAAGCGTGGCTCATGAAAATATGATGAAAGGCTCACATCCACAGGGCTATTTTTATTCAGTAAAAGAAGTGCCTTACAAATAAAAATCAAATGAATTTATCCATCTCCTTAAACCTAACCCTCAACGCAGCCGACGCCAATCGAACAAGTGAACTCGGGACTCATCTAACACAGTTTTTTAATAACTGTCTTTCAGAAGGGACTTTAAATTTGCTTCATACAGGCGATATTTTTCGCTTTGTGGATCTCAATTTGTATCTATCACGACGCGCATGGAATTTATTGAGCAATCCTATTTTTTTGGAGATTGATTTAGTGCAAACAAGGTGATCCACCCAAGTAAAGTGACTCAAGGGTCGCCTACGTTTGCAAAAAAAATACAAAAATAGGTAGTTTCATAATTTACCAATATGGCTGAAAGTTGATGTTTTTTTAAGACATCATGATGCTTGATTGCCTTCCTCTCATTCATCTTGCGGCTGTGCATGCTGTCGCAGGATACAACAGCGACACCCTTGGGCTTGGGCTCATATGTCAAAAAAACAGCACATTAGCAAGCATAGGACGCTATCGGAACTCTGTTACTCAGCACAGCAATTACGCCCTCGTTGGTTATCAGCCCGTGACATGGCTCGGTGCTCGATGGGGTGCTTTTGCTGGCATGGTTAATGGTTATCCACATCGAAATGGAGGTTATTTCCCCATGGGCGGCATTATTTCATCGATCCCGCTACCATTAGGCGAATTGCACATTGCCATTCTTCCGAAAACGGCCATTAATCCTGTGACCGCTGAGTTCTCCGTTGCTATTAAATTTTAGGAAGCCTTCATTGGTCGCGCGCACGATAGCGCATTTTAAGTATTGCTGACCATTGACGTAGAAGGCTTGGGCATGGACTTCATGGAAACATCTAACGCGGCAAGCATGAATCGAATGTAATCAAGATTGACTTGCATCGAACCGCCACATTCGGCAAATGTCTTGGCCAAGCTTATTCGATGATAAATACGCTCGAGTAAATCCACTTGGGTTTCAGTCGACTGGAGGTATTCCAGATACAAATCTTTATTTTTCCATTTGGGCCATTTGTGTTTGTCGAGCTCAGGTGAAAAAAACAACACTATTGGAATAAGGCCATTGTTGATGTCATCGAAAGCATCCGTCCTTAAAGAGCCAACAAGAGCCGCTCGGACGACTTCAGGGGTTTTCAATGAGCTATCGTCTTTACTAATAGCATCAAAAATAGCAGCGTTGAAGCGCACCTCACGTCGAATCCTATCTTGAATGGCCAAAGTGAGGTTTTTGATTTCGTCAGATTTTCGAAACGCGTCCAATCCGCCTTTAATAAAGGTCTTGGCTGGCTCGGCAAGCAAATCCCACATCTACTTCTCCCTATTTATGAAACGAAGCACTAGGATTTTTTTGTCTTAACAAGCTCATCTTGTCATTGTGCTTTTTGGCTTCTTCATCTTTTAATAAAAATTTAAGTGCTTTTAAGTTCACCACATCTGGAGGCACAATAATCATCTGACCGTTATCACCCACAACGTGAATGAGGGCAATAAACAATTCAACCCTCCCATTTACTTTTTGGTAACGAACCAATTGCTTAGAAACCCATGCAGCAACCACAGAAACGATTAATTCGCTATCTTCAAAGGTTTTTAGCGTTACTTCCATTCATTTAACCTTCTGTTTTTGTAAACTCTTGCCTGCTGTCAAGCATGACACAACAGAAAGTTTTTACCAATACCTTATTTGAGTGATGTTGCCTACTTATGTATGCATCATGGCGCCACGCGCCCCGTCCACTGCGCCTGTCCCTCACTGATACTGCCAAGCGTCCAAATAAAACTATCACTCGCTGCGGCTAAAGCCTCCGACACCCGAGCCGCCTGCGCCGCATCACGCAGCTCATACGTTACTTGCATGCTTTGGTTCGACATATCCATCGTCAGCTGCCTCATCCGCACCTGCGGCACACGCACTCCCTCAATGGCACCAAAGAAAGGATTGATATCTTGCAAGACCGCTTGCTTCGCTTTGTCAAGGGGCGAGCGCTGCGGCTGCTGATCGGCGGACGCTGGTGCGCTGGCTTTGAGTGCCTGCACCTGACTAGCCACTTGGGCGTACTCGGCCCGCCATTGCCACGCAGCGACCAGAAGCACCAGCGCCGCACAGACAGCGCCCACTTGGCACAGCTTGCGCCAATCAACTAAACGCTTGGCAGACGCGGCCACTACAGTGCCTGCTGGTCGAACGGTCACCACCAGCTTGCGACTCGTCCAGACTTGACGCGGATACTCAAGTGCAATCTCCTGCGGCTGACAGTTCAGCTGCTGCGCCGCTTGTTGCTGGGCAATCAATTGGTATTCAGGGAAACTGCGTATGCCTGTGGGCATCTCCAGTGTGAGGATGGCTTTGTTGGAATCGCTTGACATGATGCTGGTGTCTTCTGTGTTTCTAGTCCCAGCCAATCACACGCGTTACTTCCTCAAACGACGTCTGGTGCGACTGCACAAAGCCCCATGCTTGAGCCAGCAGTCGTCGATCCGCCTCTTGGCTCAGTAATGCCGTCATCTCCCCCAAACTGGCTCGCTGCACAATCATGTCGCGCAGCTTGGCGGTGAGGGTATGCACCTCAGCCACAACAAACCGCCCTTTATAGCCCGTGCCGCCGCAGTGCGTACAGCCCATGACTTTAGGTACGGTGTGGGGTGCAAAAGCGGCTTGCCTCACTTGCTGCTCTTCCTCTTGCGTGAGTGCTCTGGTTTGCACGCATGAGCGGCACAGCCGCCTGAGCAACCGCTGCACCACCACGCCATTTAAAGCCGAAGCAAAACCAAAAGGATCCATCCCAAAGTGCTGAAACCGTCCAAGCACATCGGGCAAGCTATTGGCATGCACGGTGGTAAAGACCAAATGCCCTGTGAGAGCGGACTGCACCGCAATGTGCGCGGTTTCTGCATCCCGAATTTCTCCTACTAAGATTTTGTCAGGGTCATGGCGCAAGATAGAGCGCAGTCCCGTGGCAAACGTCAACCCCTTTTGCTCGTTAACGGGGATTTGTAAGGTGCCTGGCAGTTCGTACTCGACGGGGTCTTCAATGGTGATGATTTTTTCTAATCCGGTGTTGACTTCGGATAGGGCGGCATACACCGTGGTCGTTTTACCGCTCCCTGTGGGTCCTGTCACCAGCAGCATGCCATGTGGTCGGCTCGCGAGTTGCCGAATCTCTTTGGCATAGCGGCTCTCAAACCCTAGGCCCATGAGTGTCAATGCGGCACTGTGCGTTTCTCGCAATTGGGTTTTATCCAGCAAACGCAGTACCGCGTCTTCGCCAAACAAGCTGGGCATGATGGAGACGCGCAAATCGAGCTGCTTCTCAGCCCAGTGGATGCGCCCGTCTTGTGGTCTGCGCCGCTCAGTAATGTCTAACTGGGCTAGCACTTTGATACGCGAAATGGTCTCTTCTGCGGCTTGTACGCCGTCCAGCATGGCGCCTGCTCGCATCACACCATCGAGCCGGTATTTCAGCTGCAAGCCTTGCCGCGTGGCCTCAAAATGAATATCACTGGCGCCCTCGGTATAGGCGTACATCAGTGCCTCGTCAACAAACGCCACCACAGAGACGGGGCTGGGCGCGGGCGCGGCAGTCGGCAGCACAAGGTTGATCGTTTGGTTCATCGCTCGGGTCATTACTTATCTCAGCTGTGTGGTCATTTGAAACACTGGCAAATACATCATCACAACCATAGAGCCCACCAATAGCGCCACTAGCAAAATTAAAACTGGCTCAATGATGCGCGTGAGTCGCTCGACAAAGGTTTCAAACCGCGCGCGGTGCAAGCCCGAGATCACCTGCGCGGTTCGGTAAAAATCGCCATTGCGCTCAGCCACAGCCATCAGCCTTCGGTCTACGTCACTGCATAAGCCTTGTTCAAAGAGTGTGGGGGCAATGGGTCGGCCTTGCTCAACCAGCACGAGTGCTTTGTTTAACGCACGGCGCATGTGTGCGTTTAAGGCGGCCTCGCCGGCAATGGTCATGGCTTGCGTGACAGGGTAACCACCTTTAATTAACAGATGCAAGGTTTGATACAGCATGGCTAGCTGGAAGTGCTCTAGTTGCAACCGCAAAGGCGTCACTGCCCAAGCGGCTTTGAGCAGGGCTTGCTTGACAAGACCCGCGCGAACCAAGGCCAGCATCGTCACTGCCAATAGCACAAGCCCTATAAACACCTCGGCGCGGTAGCTGCTGATGAAGCTGCTGAGGGAAATCACAAACGACGTCAGCCCTTTGGCGTTGCCCCGTAGTGTGTCGTACATCCGCGCAAAATTGGGCATCACCACCATCAAAATAAACAGCGTAATGCCCAGACCGAGCGCACAGACCAAGGCAGGATAAATGGCGGCACTCACCACCTTGCTGCGCAGCGCAGCCACCATTTGGTGATACGTTAAATAGTCATCTAATGCTTCGATGAGGTTGCTGGTGCGCTCGCCCGAACGCACGGCAGCTAAGAGCACGGCAGGCGCAGTGCCCACGTGCTCTAGCGCCTGTGAGAGTGCTTGACCTTGCGCGAGTTGGTGATGGATTTGTGCAGCCAAGCTGCTGGGCAAGGTCTCGACCGCCTCCACAATCGTCATGCCAGCGTGCAGCAAGGTGCGCAGCTCCCTACAAAACGTGGGATAGTCCGGTACGGCGTGGGTATCACTCACCCATGAGCGACGCACGGCCTGTAAGCTCAGCACGATATGCCCTGCCCGCGTGAGCTGCTCGTGCAGCGCCGCTTCGCTGCTCGCCTCTTGTATGTCTTGCACAATGCGTCGCCCTGCGTAATAACGAGCCCGCCACTTCATGGTGCGACTCCGACAGGCACCGCACTGATCACCGCATGAATGCGTCCTTGCGCATCGCGCTGAAGTGTCCAGCCGTCACCTTGCGCAGAGGCACGGGGCTGCAAGGGGTTAGCGTAGAGCCGGCGCAAATGTCTTTGCACACTGACTTGGCGCTTATCCAGTAACAGCTCTTCTAGTCGCTCGGGGTATTGTTTGCGCACGCCAGGCGTGGCTTCGTAATAGCTTTGTATCGCCTGGGCATAGAGAGCCACGATGCGCGCGGATTCTTCCGTCCGCATGCGCTGCGCTTGCGTGGACACCACCACCATCACCCCTTGGGTCGCCAAGGCCAGCAGCAGCATGGCGGCTAGCACGGCAATGAAGGTAAAGCCGTGCACCTTTTTACCACGAGGCATAGTGCGATCCATTTTTAGCCAGTCCTGTGGCGCCGCTGCGTAGATCGATGATGCCGCCGCCTGCGGCATCGGCTTTTATCAGCTTCCATGTGCTGCTTTGCTGGGTGATGGGGTCGATGGGCAGTGCGCGGATGTAGCGCAGCTCGACCAGCTCGTTTAAGGTTTGGGGATAGCGCTGCTTGTCTTTATAAAACTGGTCTATGATTTTGCGGGTTTCGTGCAGGTTTTGTTGTAAGGCCACTTCACGCGCCTCCTGCACGCGGTCAAGGTACTGCGGCGTCACAATGGCTGCCAATATCGCAATCAGCGCCAAGACGACCAACAATTCGATGAGGGTAAAGCCCCGATGGCGCAAGCTCACCATGTGCTGTATGGACTGCCATCAAGGGCGGTGCCTTTGGCTGTAGAGTACACGTCGTACACATCTGCGCCCGCTTGCGGTTTGTCGGGCGGCGAAGCGTAGCTACGCAGCCCCCAAGTTTTATCAGCCGGCAAGCTAGCATCCGAAAACGGATCACGCGGCATGCGGCGTAAATAATAATGCCGGGCTTGCGGGCTACCGATGACCAAAGTTTGTAGGTCAGGGGGATAGCCCGTGCCAATTGAATGGCCATCATTGTCTACTTTGTATTGGTCTATCGCATCCCTGATTTCTCGCAAAGCGTGCTTAAGCTCTCGCTCCTTGTGCGCCGTCACCAATGTCTCCGATAGCGGTAGCACAGCAGCGCCCAAGATCGACAAAATGGCCATGACCACCAGCAGCTCGATCATGGTGAAGCCACGCCTGCCGCGTTTTATGGTTTGGATGATTGAGCGGTTATTGTCCATATTGGGCGTGGATGGATGTCTATGGTTTCTTTGATCACCAGCGGCGCAAAGTGGCTAATGGCGAGCTCGCTCGTACCTGCTGTTTTGGCGCGAAGGCGCAGGCTGATGACGCTGTTAGCCCCCTCTTCGCGGCTGCTGATCGCGCCTGTGGCATCGCTGCGTAGGCTGGAAGCGCTCACTTTTCCTTGCGCGGTGTTGAGCGCATGGCTAAAGCTGGTGACGCTCTCCCCCGCTTTGAGTAGCGCGCCCTCGATCACCTCGATCACCTCGAGATGACTAGGCGAGTAACTCAGCTCTAGCGGCAAACCGCGTACTGGATACGGTGTACTCAGGTTCAGTGTGACGGTAAACGTTTCGCCCACTTTGACCGCTTGAGCACCTGTCCATGTCAGCGCTGGGGGTTGTATCGGCGCAGGGGGCTGCGCGGTAACTGGCGGCTGATGAGTCACTGGCGTACTGGCACTCGGCGCGGGCTTTAAACGCGGGGTTTGCTCGGTACCAATCCACAGCTGCGCCTGCGCTATATCGGGGCGAGCCGCCCCCCGAATAATGCGCGGCGTAATGGCCAGCACCAGTTCGTTACGGGCAGTGTTGTCTTGCCGCGTACCAAACAGTCTCCCCAAAATAGGTAAGTCCCCCAGCCCCGGAATTTGCGCCGCATTGTTTTTGTCGGCGTTGCTGATTAAGCCGCCTAGCAGCTGCGTCTCGCCATCGCGGAGCCGAAGCACCGTACTAGCATTGCGCGTACCAATTTGATACGCCGTGCCGCCATTGCCTGTCGCTATTTGCTGGGTAATGGAGCTGGACTCTAGCGCGATTTTGAGGGTCACTTCTTCGTCGGGCGATATTTGCGGCTCAACGTCTAGCTTTAAACCAACTTCTAAATAGTTGACGTTTTGCCCAACAATGCCTGTGGCGGTGCTGCTGGTGGTGACTACGGGCACTTTGTCACCAATGACGATATGCGCTTTCTCTCGGTTCTTGGCTCGAATCCGTGGATTCGCCAGCACATTGGCATTGCCTGTCTCGCCCCGCAGGTTGAGTGTGGTCGCTGAAATAGAAGCCCCCAAGCGGTCGCCATTGACTCCGCGCAGGTCGTTCAGTGTGAGTCCCGTTGAAGCCCCTGCTGCTGTCAGCGGTGTTAAAGAGAGACTATTAGGATAGTTAATGCCAAGGCTCGTCAGGCGCGAAGAGCTGACCTCCAATATTTCAACCTCAAGCATCACTTCGGCATCACTCACATCGTGCAAGGCGACCAAACGCTCAGCTAAGGCCACAACGTCTGCTGGCTCTCGAATCGCCACCAAGTTGGCGCGTTCATCAATAAAGGGCTCTTTCAGTTTAAGCATGGCACGCAGCAGCGCAGCCGTGGTTTTAGCTTCCGCGTTGGCAAGGTGAAACACCCGCACCACCAGCTCTTGGTGTTCGCGCTGTTTCTCTGGGGTGTTGGGATAAATCAGCACCGTTGTCGGATCCACAATGCGCCTGGCCAAAGCCTGTGCGCCCAGTACCAGCTCTAACGCATCATCCACCCGTGCACCGCGCAAGTAGGTCGTCACGCGGGCGTCCTGTTTCACATCTCGGTCAATGATGAAGTTAATGCCGCTGGCGCTGGTGATGGCGGCCAGTACCCCTGACAACGGGGCATTTCTAAAATCAAGCGTGATGGGGCGCACCTCGGCCAAGGCACGCAAGCCTAAGCTGGGGTCGGCTGCGCGCTGCTCAGCCTCTAGTCGGCGCTGCAAGGCCAGCAAAGCCGCGTGGCGTGGTGTCTCGCGCAGCGCCCGCTCGATCACTTGCAGGGCGGCTTGTTTTTTGCCAGAAGTGGTAAGGTCGTTCGCCTCTTTCAGCGCTTTGGCAGCGCGGCGGTCTTGGTCAATCTCGGTCGCTAGCGCTGCGAGGCGCTCGTTCTGAGGATCTAGGGCTGTCGCGCGCTGCAGGGTTTTAAGGGCTTCGTCGTATTGCCCAAATCCGCGCTGTTGGCTGATCTGCTGGGTGAGTTTGGCTAGCGCTTCGTTTTGCGCGGTCAGCAATCCCGTGCGCAGCACGTTGCTGCCGGGGTAGCGTTTGAGCCCTTCTTTCATCTCGGCAATGGCCTCTTCGTATTGCCCGTTTTTAAACTTGTCGTCTGCTCGGTCACGCGCCCACTGAGCACAGCTGGATAACAGCACCAGCCCTGCACTGCTAAGCAACACTACGGCGATCCCGCGCATCGTTTGCACCTTCATCATCGCAGTTCAAACGCGGGTGCGCTAGGCAGTGACAGTCTTGCCGTGGTGTTGGTGACGGGGTCGTGAAAGCGCACGACTTTGGACTCGATGGCTTGAACGATGTAGCCACTGGCCATGACCATGCCGACTTTAAGAGCCATCAGTTGCCCTCGCTCAACGGCAAACACTTGCTGCTCGCCGCTGGGGTCGTCATTTTGCCCGCATATTGCAATCCCAAGTCAGGGGCTTTGGGTAGTGGGGCTGCCTCGGGTGCAAGAGCTGGCGCCATTGCCGCCCTTGGTGCTTTATTGGTTTTAGCCAGCGGCGGCGCGTAGCTGGCAAAAGGGTCTTGCGCAGCTTTGCTGAGTGTGGCTCGCTGAGCGTGTGCGGATAAGGCCACTGCGCCAGTCAATAAGGTCAGCGCCACTTTATTCGTCCACATACAGTCCCCATGTCATGCGGATGTCTAAGCCGGTATCGGTGCTTTGTCCAGTAAAGCTTTTAATGGCTAGCCACGGATGGCGCGAAAGCAGCTCGCCTATCCATGCTTTGGTTTGTGTGTAGTCGGCTTTGGCTTGCATGGTGATTTGATGCTGCACTAGGTTATGCGGGGTTTTAGGGGTGAGCTCTACCGTGAGGTTGACGATTTGCACATGGTGCTGTTTAGCCAGCCGTGTCATGTCGTTGACCACAGGGTTGATGGCGTTTGATGGGGGAAGCGCTGGTAAATGGGCGTTTAGGCTTGACGTGGTGTTGGGGTTGGCAAGGGTGATTGGTCTGGTCTGCGCCAGTTCGGCCTGTGCCTGAGAGACTTGGATGCGCCGTGCTTGCAAGCTGCGCTGTTGGCTGTTAATCGTCCATAGGCTCAAAGTGCCCACGCCTGCCAGTACGGCTGCGATGAGTCCGTATTGGTAGTGGCGAGGCCACAAGCGGGGCGGAAAGAGCGGGGGGAATGATGTCGTCGTGGGCATTACTAGGCGTTAGGCTGCAAGCCATGTGGGAATTGGGTTGTGTGGTTGTGTGGTTGTGTGGTTGTGTGGTTGTGTGGTTGGGGATGCTTGCTATTAATGCAAAGGCGCGACGTACCATTTTTTCTCATGACAATAAAAGGCATACCCAGACCCATCATGCGAGTCAACAATAGGCTTATACAAAGTCATATCTTTACTAGTCAAATTTTTCTTTTTTCCTAACTCATACATCAAATTCAGCTCTAGCTTTTGCGAATGAATTGACAATCCTTTTGGTTTTTCATGCCACTCAATAATGGGACTACAGCCATCTCGTTGATATGGCATGCCATTCGATACAAACACCAACCAATATGTCTGTTTTTTGTTTTTTGGTTTACACCAAAAACTCGCACGTAAAGTGCCATCGGCATTTGATCTACCATCTTGTAAATTTAAATAATCTGGTTCAATTTGACCATCCCGATTAAAAAAATCAGCAACTGGCTCACAACCAACATCTATGCCCGCTTGCCTCAAGTCTTTCGGCATTGCTAAAGCACAATTGATTACTAAAGGTAGTGAAACTAACCAAGCCATTAAAAACCGAAAAATTACAATCTTCATTAAGGTCTCCTTGGTGCGAACCACTTACTTGTTGGTAAATCTAGATGTAAATGTTTATCTGCATAAGTCACATTTAAAAGCGTTAAATTCGTTATCGCCAAAGCACGTTGAAAATCAGCAGTCGCAACACCTGATACAGATACATCTATACCGCGTGCGCCTTGCGAGATGAGGTGCTTAGAGTTCGTGGCTGCTCCAGCGATAACAGAGTCATCAGTTGCAGATCTGATAACCCCATTTGCATCAACGTAGCGATCTCCTCCTGTAATTCTGATGGTAAAACTATCATCCGCATAGCCCAAATTAACAATAGCTGAATTGAGTTTGATCAACTCATCCATCGCATTTGGATTGGATAATTTAAATTTTTCACCATTAATGCGAGAAGTGTCGTGCATTAATCGGTTAAACAAATACCCAAACGCAGCCGTCCGCGCACCATTTTCAAACTTACCCCCGCCCATCACCGAGCCCACGCCCCCTGCAACCGCTGCTGCTGCGCCTTGCGCGATGCCTGCTCCCCAGTTAGCTGTGCTGTTCGTTGCCCATTTGCCAAATACCGCTGCTGCGCCTCCAGAGCCGCACTTGCCGCCGCTAGCAACCGAGCTGACGCAGCCCACCACGCCGTGCCCTGCATAGCTGCCGACGGTGCCTGCTGCATAGGTGCTGCCTACATAACCAAAGGCTGCACCTGTGGCTCCGCCTGCTAGTCCAGCTTTAACTGATTGATCAAGGTTGCCGCCGTTTACCGCCGATCCTGTAAACCCTGCCGCAAATCCCCCTGCTGCGCCTGCACCCATGGCGCCGTAACCTGCGCCCAGTGCCCATTGCCCTGAGTAGTAGGCCGCCGTTATCGTGACACCTACTTTGGCTGCTGGCTCTAGTGGCTGCAAGATGCTGGTCACGATGTTGGAGATGCCTTGAAAGAATCCGCCTAAGCTGAAGTAGCCGCTGGGGTCTGTGTAGTACAGCGGGTTGTTCATCACGTACGCATACCTGTTGTGGCTTTGCAGCTCAAACGGTGCTTGGATGAAGGGGTCTGCACTCATGAAGCGTCCCATGAGCGGGTCGTAGACGCGTCCGTTCATGTGGATCACGCCCACTTCGTCGAGGTGCTCGTGCGCGGTGTAGCCTCTGTCTGTGGTGGTGCTCACTAAGCTGTCCGACTTGTCTGCTAGTCCGTTGCTGTGGCGTCTTTTGCCCCACGGGTCGTAGGCGAGTCGCTCGACGATTTGTCCCGCTTCGTCGGTGATGACTGATATCGAACCTAAATGGTCGCTGTGGAAGTAGCGGGTGGCTTGCTGCGCCTTGGCATCTCGGCTGTAGGGCATGCAGGTGGTGCCTTGTGCGTTGGTTTGCAGGCCGTAGCCTGTTTGGCAGGCGTAAATAGGTGGACTGGCTATGGTGATGTTTGAGAGCAAGCATTGGCTGCTGGTGCCTGAACCAGTGAGGGCGAGCCCTGCAAGGCAGCTGTAGACGGGTGTGGCGGCGCTTGTGGTGATGCTTGTTGTGGGTTTGGTGCAATTGACGCCGCTCAAGGTGTAGCCCGATGGGCAGCTGTAGCGTTTATAGGGCTCGAAGTAGTTTGTGGTGACGCTGTCGCCAAAGCCTGATGGCTCGCTGCACACGCCGTAATTATTGGCAGAGTAGTTAACGCCATCGCAGCTGTAGCTAACGGATGCGCCTATGGTGCTGGTGCTGGCCACCGACAAGAGGCAGCTCGATCCGCTGAGCACCTGCCCACTGGGGCAGATGTAGGACACTTGAGCGGCAAAGGTGGCGGGGCTGGTGACTTGGCAGGTGCTGCTAGCGCCTGTGCCTTTTTGCACTTGCCCTGCGGGGCAGCTGTAGACAGGTGCGGCGGGGGACGATGTGGTGGTCGTGCCTAGGCAGTTGGTGCCTGAGCGGGTGGTGCCTGCGGGGCAGCTGTAATTAAGGGTTGCAGCAAAGCCCTCGGCTTCGAAGGTTTGCTGGGAGATGTAGGTACACCACGGAGGGGACAGGGTTGCCCAAGAGGGGCAGGAGTAGGACACGCTTG
>CANBRV010000031.1 GCA_947372005.1 Comamonadaceae bacterium
GGCGGCGGGCCAGATCGTCCTCCTCCTGAAAATGTGGATCGTCCTCCTTCTGGCGTGCCTAGCTCTGCTTTTGGGAATGATTTTTCAAGTTTAGTGCGTACCAGCGTTGGAACAGTTTTGCCTTTGTTCGGCAGTACATACATCATGTCGGATGCGGGCAAAAACACCGCGCTAGATCCATTAACTGTCCCTGTTGACTATCGCGTGGGGCCAGGGGATGAGGTCTTGATACGTGCTTGGGGTCAGATTGATATCGATTTTCAAGGACCTATTGATCGCGCGGGCATGATTTTCTTGCCAAAAATTGGCTCGGTGATGCTTGCCGGCCAAAAACTGTCAGACCTGCAAAGTGTTTTGAAAACTGCTATTGGGCAGCAATATAAAAGCTTTGAATTAACTGCTTCACTGGGTAGCTTGCGTCAAATTCAGTACTACATGACTGGTTTTGCAAAGCAAGTAGGTGTGCACACGACTGAATCTACTGCAACCGCATTGCATGGGCTGATTGCATCGGGAGGCGCGCTGGCAGAGGGTGATCTGAGAAAAATTGAATTACGCAGAAGCGGGAAAGTCTTTGCAACGATAGATGCATATGAGTTTTTGACGGAAGGGCATACCAGCATTGATCCTCAATTGCAGCCAGGTGACGTTTTGCACGTGCCAGCTGCCAAAGGTTTTTTTGCCGTAGCTGGTAATGTGCGTCGCTCTGCTATTTATCATTTAAAAGATGGAATGACATTGGCTGATGCGCTTAGCTTGGCGGGTGGAGTCGCGCTTGGGCAAGAGGTGGCTAGTGTTAGGCGTGAGCGCTTAAAGACAGATGCTGTATATGGACAAACGCGTCAAATGGATGTTTTTCCTGCTGATGCTGCCAATTTGGCAAAGCCTTTAGAAGACGGTGATTTGTTGATGCTACTTCCCGTATCTCCGCGATTTGATACGGCCGTCACTTTGCGCGGTAACGTAGCTCAGCCTTTGAGGCAGCCACATTTTGCGAATATGAGAGTGTCTGATCTGTTAAATCCGGCGACAGCTTTTATTCGTCCTGCTGTTTGGTCTGAACGCAACAGCCCAGCTGCTTTGGATGGCTTAACGAGGACCGGTCGTGCAGTTGACTTTACAACTGAGTTCCCAAATGTCAATTGGGATTACGCTTCAATTGAGCGATACAACCGTGATTTGCAAGAGGTCACGGTTATTCCTTTCAATTTAGGTAAGGCTTTGAAAAAAATCCCTACTGAGGATTTAGTTTTAAGCCCTGGTGATGTTGTCATCATTTATGCGAAAGCTGATTTTCGTCAACCAGAGGTGCAAACTTTCCGGACTGTAAGGGTTGAGGGCGAAGTTGGCATACCTGGTGTCTACCCGATTCAAATGGGTGAGACTTTAAAAGATGTTTTAAAACGCGCTGGTGGTCTAACGGATAGGGCGTATATTTTTGGGACATTGCTCAGTCGTCTGAGCGCAAGAAAAACAGAGTCGATGATGCTAAAAGAAGCGTCAGATCGGATTGAGCAAGACTATTTACGTTATTTGTCTAGTCGTGCCCGTAATGCAACAAGTGCTGATGAGGGGTCGATTGGGTACCCAGAGATGGAAGCAATTAAATCATTGGTTCAAAAGTTGCGTGCGGTTGAACCCGATGGACGGGTTGCGCTTGATTTAAAAAATGCACAGGCTGATTTTTCTAATTATCCAGATTTGATTTTAGAAGATCAGGATAAAGTAATTATTCCGTCTCTTCCTGCTACCGTAGCCGTAATGGGGGCAGTTTTCCGGCAAGGTACATTGCTGTGGGCTCGCGGCTCCACTGCCAAAGATTATGTTGAGAATGCAGGTGGTGTTCGCCAGCATGCGGATACTAAGGGACTGGTTATCTTTAAGGCGGACGGAACTGTGAAGCAGCAGGGTTACTCCTGGTTCTCTCCAGCTTGGGAGCGTTTGAATCCTGGCGATACTGTATTTGTGCCTGAAGATGTCCAATCTTCGGGATGGACGCGTTTGTTTCGTGACTGGAGCCAAATTTTCTATCAACTTGGCTTAGGTACTGCAGCACTCAAAATCTTAAAGTCCTCTTTGTAATGACAGATATTAAATTGGAAACTAAGGCGGTGCCGGCGGTTGGTGCTTCGCATCTGTTGATGCGTTTGTCCAACTACCGTAGATTTTTACTTATAGTTACTTTATTTATTGGCATGGTTGTAGGAGTGCTTTCAGCAACCTCATCGCCTATTTTTACGGCCTATGCTCGGTTGCTCCCTCCACAAACGAATACTTCGACAGCTTCAGCGCAGTTCAATCAGGTCGGCGGAGGCGCGCTTTTGGGCGCTTCTGCACTCACTTTAAAAAACCCATCTGATTTATATGCGAGCTTGTTCTACAGCCGTGCCGTTCAAGATAATGTGATTGCTAGATTTAAGCTTGCCGAGCACTATGGAATCTCAGATGCAGATTTATTACGCACCGACATCAGTAAAAGAACTAAAGTTGAGGTGGGTAAGGACGGCATTATTACGCTTGCGTACACTGATAAGACCGCCAGCAATGCCGCTGATATAGCGAACGGCATGATTGATGCCATGTATCAAATTGCGCAGCGCTTAGCCAAAGAAGAGGCTGAGCGTAGGAGCGAGTTTTATATATCCTTGGTCGCAGAGGCGCAATCGCGCTTAGCTGTGGCGTTAGAAGAACTACGTGTGGTTGAGAAAGAAACTAATTTAACACGGCTGAAAGGGCAGGAAGAATCCTCAGTCTCGACTTTGATGGAGTTGCAAGGCTTGATTTCGACGCGCGAAATCGAATTAAAAAAAATGATGGTTACTGCTACAGAGCAGCACCCTGAAATTGTGCGTGTTAAATCTGAAGTGGCGTCTTTGAGGGCCGAGCTTCAGCGGCTTTTTGCAAATACAAAGCGCCCCACAAAAGATGACGAGAAAGCAAACCCAAAGCAGAAAGCAGATAAGTTAAAGGCTAATTCAGGGATAGTGACAGGCTTGCTATTTCCTTTTAATTCCTACGCAGACTCACGGGCAAAAGTAGAACCTTTACGAACTGCTGTTGAAAGTTACGCAAACGTTCTATCTCAATTAATCAGAGCTCAAGCACTATCGCGCATTGATGAAACTCGTGATTTTGCTGGTATATCAATACTCGATTCGGCGGTTCCTCCAACGCGTAAATCGGGCCCTAAAGTTGGCACTAACACCTTTGTAGGTCTCCTCATCGGTTTCTTGGTTGCAACAATGCTAGCTGTCGCATGGGATATTTTGTTTACCGACCCATCGCGCAAAGCTCGCTGGCGTATTGTTTACCGTTCGTTTTTACGCAGAGGGCGTTAGCTTGAGTCATTCTGTTACCCAAAAGTTGCGTGGACGTTGGGCTACGGCAGTTGGTTTGATATTTTTTCAAGTTCTTGGATTAGCTATTCCATTACTTGTGCTGCCTTTGCTATCACGTGCTTTGGGGACAGGGGGCTTTGGTCAACTGATGTTGGCTCAAGCGGTGGTTCTTCTTGCTGTGCTATGGGTTGACGCAGCATTTAATGTGCAATCGCAGCGCGAGGCATCAGCTGACATAGCGCAAGAAAAAAAATTACCGCAAGCCTTGCTAGACAATTTGATTGTTCGCATTGGCGCTGCATTGCTAGCAATTGCATTTTTGCTGTGTTTGCCTTTATTCTTGCATAGCCTTTCATACAGCTTGCTTCTTGCAAGTTGTCCTTTGCTAGTTGGGACGCTTATATTTCCGCAGTGGTGGCTACTTGCAACTGGCCGCGGGTTGCTGATGGGGGTGGCTACTGTGCTTGGGCGGATAGGTAGTGCACTGCTTGTTTGGCTGTACGTTGACTCGGCGGCAGATACGGTGGTTGCGGCTTTAGCTATCTCTGTGGGCTCATTGCTTTCGGGTTTGATTTTGATTCCTGTTTGGTTGGGCTCTTTGATACGTGCTCGAAGCTCGTTGTCGTGGACGCATTGGCACGGCTATGCAAGGACTATTCGTCCTACCTTGCTGTCAGCTTTTTTTGCTAGTGCCTGTGCGCAATTGCCTATTGTGGCGTTGGGGACGTGGGCTGGTGCTATTCAAACGGGATTGTTTAGTGCGGCTGATCGCCTAACTAGAGCGGGGGCTCATGTGCTGACTTTGGTTGAACAGTCTTTGCTGACTCAGTGGTTGCAGCCAATTGCAACAAACAAAGAACGACTGAATAAAATGCGCAGCACCATTTTGGTGTACTTATCTGCTGGTTTGATACTTGGCGTTTGCGTGGCTTGGTTTTTAGCGCCTTGGATTATTCATTTTTTATATTCAGATTCGTTTCTATTAGCGGTCGACATCTTGCGTGTATTACTTGTATGGTTGTTCTTGCAGGCTATGCGACGAGCAGTTGTCTCAGCTTATTGGATTGTTGAGCATGAGATTAAGGCGCAAGCGAAAATTCAATGGTTGGAGACATTTTTGTATCTCAGCTTGCTTGTGCTTGGCGCGCTTTTTATAGATCGTTTTCCTACTATGAGCTGGGGTTTATGGATGGCTTTTAGTTTGTGCTTGATTGAAGTCATCTTGCTATCAGCTTTTAGATTCGCTTCAAATTGGACTAAACAAATAAACACCATATGAAAATTGCAATGCTAATGAGTGTGTACGGCGATCGTGCTGTTGGCGGTGCTGAGCGAACGGCATTTGAATTGGCGAAGCAACTAGTGGAGCGAGGGCACTCTGTTTACATTCTCTCCCTTGGCCCCAAGGGCGGTCCGACGCCGCCTTCGACGGTTAACCAAGGAGTGCATTGCGAATATATTGCGCTGCGGCAATGGTATGACCCCTTCCATGCTAGCGCAACAACTGGACAGGCCAATGGCGCTGCACAAAAAATATGGCGAAGTGTCAAAAAAGCGGTATGGCATTTGACGGATATTTATAACCCATTGATGGCACGTGAAGTCCGTAAAAAATTAAAAATGATTAAACCTAATGTGTTTTTCACACACACATTACAAGGCTTTTCAGTTGGTGCATGGAATGCTGCCAATGCTTTGAATATCAAAGTCTTGCATATGACACATGATCATGCTTTGATTTGCCCTGGAACCGCAATGACCAAGGGTGTGAAGGCTTGTGAAAAAGTTTGCACCTCATGTCAGTTTTATAGCAGTCTACGGCACAGCGTTGCGGTTGCACCCGATGCGATTGTTGGACCATCTGAGATCATTTTGTATCGACATCGTCAATTTGGTTGGTTTGAAAATATTGCATCTCAAGTCGCTATTCCTAATGCGCTCCCGGCGAATTGGCCACTCATTTCGAAGGGTGAGATTGCTAATCCACTGAGGCAGGATAGTTCGGAGCTAGCGGAGCCAATCGTATTTGGATTTTTAGGACGCCTCGATGAAAGCAAAGGCGCCGATACCATTGCTCAGGCGTTATGTCTATTGCCAAAAGAGCTCAAAGGACGTTGGCGCATGCGCTTTGCAGGAGCTGGCACGATGGACTCTATACGTCAATGGGTGCTGGCAGCATCTTCAGACGGCGCAAAAAATTGGGAGGAACTGAGTCCGTATATTGAATGTTTGGGGTTAGTTCAAGCAGACTCTTTTTTGCAAACGCTTCACGTGTTAATTACGCCGTCTAGAGCACATGAGACTTTTTGTAATGTCGTGATGGAAGCCACTTCATTAGGACGTCCTGCTATTGTGTCTGATCGTGGCGCATTGCCTGAGCGAGTGCGGTCTGGTGAGTTGGGTTGGATTTTTCCTGCGGGCGATGCCTCAGCTCTTTCAACGCAAATGCGGCAACTCATTGACGATCCAAAACAAATTTATGCCAAAGCGCAGACCGCCTTTGAGTTTCGCGATCAATATGATGCCAAGCTTCAGTGTGATCGCTTTGAATTTGTGCTGAAGGATCTCGTCAGTGCGTGAATCAGACAAGAAAGATTACAACTGGTGGGCTCATTCTGCTGAAACAGACCCTAGCTGGATGAAGTGGTGCCGCATGGGGATGGTGGCGACAGCAGTTGTATTTCTTGGTATGCAATTGACAGGTGGCGTTATTCGCTGGGTGTTAGATATGGTCGGCGCTTCTGTTTTGACTTATGTGCCTAATCTAATGATGCTACTGTGCATCGTCGTATTTTTAGTGACCGAAGTTCTTTACGGACGGTTGCGACCTATTGCGTTCCTTTTCATGGTTTGGATAGCTTTAACTATCGCTGTTGGTGCCTTTACTACAGGTAGTGTGGCTCAGAGTATTTTTGGTTTATGGGTGTTATTGCCTTTTTTATTTGGCATGGCCTCAGCGCCAGTCCTAATGGAGCCGCATGCACTTCGACCAGCATTTTTTGTACTGCTGTTTCTGATTGCTGTAGGCGGTGTTTTGGTTCATAACTTTGTCGCACTGCCCTGGGTTGGTGTGTCGTATCAGGTTGGTGGTGTTGAAATCGAAGGCGCTCGTGAATGGCATGCCAGCGGTGGCAAGCAAAGGCTTTCTGGCTTGGCGCGTTCATCTTTTGATGTCGCAGGACAAATCATTGTGACGGCAGGTATGTTGAGCCTATACATTAAATCATCCGGCTTGCTGCGGATAGTCCTCTGGAGTTTATGTGGCTTTGCGATTTCTTTATCAACATCTAAGGGGATTTTGCTTGCGCTGCTGATGACCGTGATTGCAAGCGAATCTTTGATTCGAAACAAAAAAGTCCCATTAAAAATGATCTTTACGGTTGGCATTCTATGGCTAACTGTCCCGCCTATCATGGGGTGGACTATAGATTGGAGTCAAGCCGCCCGTACCGACATTGATAACCCTCTTTATGGATCATTTATAGATCGAATGAATGATATGTGGCCTAGAGCATGGGAGCTAGCAACTGATAAAGGTTTACCACTACTAGGAAGAGGTCTGGGTGGAATCGGTGTTCCGGTTAGCGTCTTTGAACCAGCGCTTGCCAATGCGGGGGACAATTTATGGGTCTATGTGTTAGTTATTGCAGGTGTGATGTGCTTGCCATTTTTTGTGGCTGGCTATATTCAAATATATAAATACTGCGAGTCATTCGGAACCATTGAAATGCAAGAGCTGCTGGTTTTAGCTGTTATTGTGAATTGGTATGGCGGCGTTTCTAATATTTTGGAGCACGCAGTGCTGGCTTTTGCTTTTGGCATCATGTGCCGATACTTAGCAACTCCTTTTTTTAAGCGTAACTACTAAATTTTTTGCTTTTACAAATTGCTTTAGATCTGTATAAATTAGCATCGGCTTCAGAAAAAAGATTTTCCAATCGTTTTGCACAATCTGTTTGGTATTTATCACCAGGCGCATTGTGCCCTTCGCCGAACAAGGCCACGCCAAAGGCAGCGGATATTTCCAACCCAACTATTGCTGTCAGCTCTGCAAGAGCCTTTTCCATAGCGCTTTGTATCCTGATTGCGCCTACATCGCCAGAATGCGCTGTGATAACTGCAAACTCATCCCCACCAATACGAGCTAAGCACTCATAGGGGCGAACAAGTGGCCGCGCTAATTTTCCAAACTCTGCCAGTACCTTATCGCCTGTTGCATGACCAAGTTGATCGTTCACAGCTTTAAAACCATTGAGATCAAATAAAACTAGGGCACCAGTTTGCCCGCTGCGCAAATTTTGCGTGTATAGCCGCTCGAAGTCCAAATTAAATTGACGGCGGTTAGCCAGTCCTGTGAGAGCATCATTGTGGCTTGCGATCAATAGCCTTTGTAACTCAGAAAAACAATCTGTCACGTCTTCAACCATTAAATAGGCCGCAGGATTTAACCAAAGCCAGCGCAGCATTCGACCACCGCTCAGTTCAATTAATAACACCTGTGTTTGGTCGGCTGCAGTTTTTGCATCAACAAACTGCGCTAATTGCGTTCGGTTATTTTTAGATAGCTCGCTACTTGCCAATAAACTCTTCAGAGGCAACGTGCCATTTTCTAGCTGTATATCTGGAAACCACGTGCTCAAATTAGAGTTGTTGCATGAAAACCCATCAGTCGCAGGCGTCAGCAGTGTGTATTTTGTATTGGCAATGAGCTCGACAAAAGGATTTTTTTCATTAGACGGCATCACGATTGCTCTCCATGATGATGATGGCTTGATCTAATGAGTTCATGAGTCCTTGAACACAAGCAGGATCTAGCGTTTTATCAGACAACTTATTTAACTCGTCTAAAGCTTCATGCATCGTCCAAGCTTCTTTGTATGGTCTTTTTGTCGTTAAGGCGTCAAAGATGTCAGCAACAGAGACAATGCGAGCGCTAATTGGAATTGCTTCACCGCTGATGCCACGTGGATATCCGGTCCCATTCCATGCCTCGTGGTGGCATAACGCGATCTCACCACCTAATCTTAAAACGGGTGTTCTGGCATTACCAAGAATGTCATAGCCATATTGCGTGTGCCGTTTCATTTCGGTCCACTCATCTGGGTCTAGCTTTGCGGGCTTGTGCAAAATATGATCTGGGATGCCGATTTTTCCAACATCGTGCATAGGAGCGGCCAAATAAATTTTTTCAATCAAGCCTTCATTGAGGTTCAGGCTTCGGGCAATCAATCGCGAATATTCAGCCATGCGCGTTAAATGTGAACCAGTTTGTGAGTCTCGAAATTCAGCAGTACGAGCCATCACTAATAAGGTTTCATGCTCGCGCAGTTGCAACTCCATAGCCAACTCTTCAACGTTTGAGTGCAACATTTTGTTTTTAAACTTGAGTTGTTGCGTGGCTTGGTGCAAGTGAATTAAATTACGCGCACGTGCTTGCATCTCAATGGCATCGATTGGTTTTTGTAAAAAATCCACCGTTCCAAAAGCCAACATTTGGTGCTTGATGACAGGGTCTGAAGATGCGGTGACCATCAGTACTGGGGTTTCGCGGTGCTGGTCCATTGCTCGTAACTTGGCGACAAATTCTAGGCCGTGCAAATCAGGCATCTGATAGTCGAGCAAGACAAGATCCCACGTCTTTTCAGCGCATACGGCAAGCGCTTTTTTGGCAGACGTGTACTTTTCAATTTGCACGCCATCTAGTTTGGAAAGCGTAGCTGAAAGGTAGAGCAGTTGAAGAGGGTCATCATCAACTATGAGTACATTTATCATGCCGTAACCTTATTGACGGTTAAAAAATTAGCTAGGTGAACATCGTAACACTTAGCTAAGTGTTGCCCGTATAAATTTTCGTTTGCCTACCTGAACAACGTAAGTGCCCGCGCCTAGCTTGGTGCCTTTATCAGTGACAACAGCGGAGTCCACACGCACGCCGCCGCCATCAATTAAACGGTTAGCTTCTCCGTTGGAGGCCGCTAGGGATAGGGCTTTCAAGAGAGTCGATATGCCAACGGGTGCTCCGCCATCTAACGCATGAGTCACCTCGTCAATTTGATCGGGGATGCCACCTTTGGCGCGATTATTGAAGTCTTGCTCGGCGGTATCTGCAGCAGTGCTTGAGTGAAACCGTGCCGTGATTTCTTTGGCGAGCATCACCTTGGCATCGCGTGGATTTCTGCCTGCATCCACTTCAGCTTTGAGCGCTGCAATATCAGCTTCGGATTTGAACGATAACAATGTGTACCACTTCCACATCAGCACGTCGGAGATGGACATGACTTTGGCAAACATGGTGTTTGGCTCTTCGGTGATGCCGATGTAGTTGTTCTTGCTTTTAGACATTTTGTCCACGCCATCCAAGCCTTCTAGCAATGGCATAGTGAGTATGCACTGCGGCTCTTGGTCATATTCCACTTGTAGATGACGCCCCATCAATAGGTTAAATTTTTGATCAGTACCGCCTAGCTCTAAGTCTGCCTTTAAGGCCACGCTGTCGTAGCCTTGCATAAGTGGATACAAAAATTCGTGCACGCTAATCGACTGCCCCGCCTTGTAGCGTTTATCGAAATCATCTCGCTCCATCATCCGAGCGACGGTGTACTTTGCAGCCAGTTGAATCATGCCGCGCGCTCCCAGCGGGTCACACCACTCGCTGTTGTAGCGAACTTCAGTTTTGGTTTTGTCTAAAACTAGTGTGGCTTGATTGAAGTAGGTTTGGGCATTGGCTTCGATTTGCTCGCGAGTGAGCGGCGGGCGTGTGCTGTTTCGGCCTGATGGGTCGCCAATGGTGCTGGTGAAGTCGCCAATCAAAAAGATAACCGTGTGCCCAAGATCTTGTAGTTGGCGCATTTTGTTGAGCACGACGGTATGCCCTAAATGCAAGTCGGGGGCGGTGGGATCGAGTCCAAGTTTGATGCGAAGCGGCGTGCCTGTTTTTTCAGATGCTTGTAATTTTTTAATCCATTCATCTTGCGGGAGGAGTTCGTTGACTCCGCGTAGAGATACAGCGAGTGCCGCATGGCTAGATGTGGACATTTCAGTTAAAGATTTAGCAGTTTCTTGAGAGTTCATACAATTGATTTTATGACCACAAGCCAGAGCACCCAACATGATTACTACATCGGACTAATGTCGGGGACATCGATGGACGGGGTGGATGGGGTCGTGGTTGATTTAACGGGCGGCGCTTGCAAAGTCATCGCGCACCACAGCTTGCCATTTTCTTTGGCCCTTAAAGCCGAAATGCTGGCGCTTAATAGCGCTGGCGAGAACGAGCTAAACCGCGCAAGTTGTGCCGCAAATCAGTTAGTGTTGCTCTACGTGCAAGTGGTGGCAGGTTTGCTCTACACCGCAGAGCTAGAGAGTGCAGACATTAGGGCCATTGGAGCGCACGGACAAACGGTGCGACATTGCCCAAGTGGTAACTTCAGCGATGGAGGCGGCTACACGATACAGCTGAACAATCCATCTTTGTTAGCAGAGCGGACAGGGATTGCTGTCGTGGCGGATTTGAGGAGCCGTGATGTGGCGGCTGGTGGACAGGGCGCACCGCTGGTTCCCGCGTTTCATAAAGCCGTATTTGGACGCTCGGGTGAAAACATCGCGGTGCTGAATATCGGTGGAATTGCGAATTTAAGCTTGCTCCATGCGGATGGGCGCGTAGAAGGTTTTGATACAGGACCTGGCAATGTGCTGATGGATGCTTGGGTGAGCTCATATAAGGGGGCACCCTACGACGCCCATGGTGCTTGGGCATCTATGGGGGAGGTGATCGCGCCTTTGCTTAAAAGATGGCTAGCAGATAGCTATTTTTCTAAACCTATTCCTAAAAGCACAGGTCGTGATTTATTCAACACAGCATGGTTGAATGATCAAGTGTCGCGTTTCATGCAAATGAATCCCTTATTCAGCCAAGACTTGATGCCTACGCACGTGCAAACGACTTTGGTGGAACTAACCGTTCAATCGATTGGGCAAGCACTAGCCCAGCATGCAGAAGGCTTCGCAAGGCTTTACGTGTGCGGTGGCGGTGCTTTGAATGATTACTTGATCAAGCGATTGCGTCTTGTGATGCCGCACGTGGCGATTGAAACAACAGATTCGCTTGGCATTCCCGTTATGCAAGTCGAAGCTGCTGCGTTTGCGTGGCTTGCCAAGCAATGCATGGAGCGAGTACCGCTGACCTTAGAAAAAATAACGGGAGCGCGTGGCTCCCGTGTGCTTGGTGCGGTCTATCCCGCTTGAATGCTTTCTTAGGTCGAAAAGCTCGATCCGCAGCCGCAAGTAGATGTGGCATTGGGGTTTTTAATAACGAACTGCGCACCTTGCAGGTCTTCTTTATAGTCAATTTCTGCACCCACCAAATACTGATAGCTCATCGCATCAATTAAGAGCGACACGCCATGTTTGGTCATGGTGGTGTCGTCGTCATTGGTGACTTCATCAAAAGTAAAGCCGTATTGAAAGCCTGAGCAACCACCGCCTTGCACAAATACGCGCAGTTTTAAATCTGGATTACCTTCTTCAGCAATCAAATCAGCTACCTTTGCCGCAGCGCTATCGGTAAAAACAATAGCCTCTGGCATGGTTTCAGGCATCAACTCGGTTGTTTCAACAGTGCTAATTTCTTGTGTTTTATCAATAGTGGCAGTCATGTTAGGGCTTTCAAATAGTTGTCTCAGACAGATTATGCGCCGTTAGCGGGCAATATCAAAACAGGTGGCTCATCCCCCTGCATAGCAAGTGGTCTTAGTTGTCCAGAGATGACGGCGCCTTGATGCATTTCAAGAGCTTTGTATGAGACATCGCCTTCAATCTTTGCTTTCGGTTGCAACTCTAGTAGCTGCGCCGCTACGATCGGACCCTTAACAGCGCCATTGATGATGACATGGTCTGCATAAATAGCGCCTACGATGATTGCAGTCTCGCTAATCACTAAAAGGCTAGGTGTGTCTTTAGATGCTGTCAGATTGCCCAAGATATGGCCATCAACACGCAAGCCATCCGCAAAGGCAACGTCGCCGTTGATGACTGTGCCGCTGGCAATGAGGCTTTTGATAGGCGGTTGTTTTTGTTGGCCGAACATAAAAATATAAAACGAATTTTTTTAGAGTTTGAGTGTCTGGGTAGCGCGAATAGCACTGCTCGCGCTATTGTCCATGACTTTGATCACAACGGATTTCACTTGCACCTGCGGCGGCAAATCAATAAGGCCATCTAACCTACGATATTGCTTCACCTCAATAGCCATAGCCCCGTTGATGAGATTAGTCATCCATGGCTTGCCATTTAAAATCCCACTGACGGTAACGTCTAATCTACCTTTAAATTCATTGGGATTTTTTGCTGATTGCACGACTAACACCTGCCATTTGAGTTGATGCGTGGGTAATACTTCTGCTTGCAAGCCCCTTATCGCTAAAGCTTCGGTGGTAGTTGCGGGAATCAATCGTTCAAAAAAACCAAGGTCATCGCGTAGCGTTTGATTTTCTGACTCAAGCTGTTTGACCTTTTGCATTAATTTTTCTTGCGTTGCACGCTCAGTAGCCATCGAGATGCCTGACACATTAGCAATGGACTGCGCTTTATCGCGCTCTTCGCGCAGTTTGGCGGCTTCAATCTTGATAGCCGCTAACTGTTCTTTTTCGCCTTGATCAATACCCGCAAGGTCCTTACCAAATTCAAACGCCCATAGCGCAATCGCAGCGCAAAAGCCAAACACCAGCGCAGCCAGCACCCACTTGAGCGGCCAAGGCAGGCTGGATCTAATCGCCATGCTGGGGGCGCTGATCGTGAGGCGGCGTCTGAGAAGTCTAAATCGCATCGAGGATTGATTAAATTTTGAACAGTGATTGGGGGTGCGTGACTATAAAACAAAAAACCGCCACAAACTTGGCATTTGTGGCGGTTTTTTCTGAGTCGTAGCGCTTAGCGTTTGCTGAACTGCTTACGGCGACGAGCACCGCGAAGACCCACTTTCTTACGTTCCACTTCACGTGCATCACGAGTCACAAAGCCAGCTGCGGACAGCATAGGCTTGAGCGCTGCATCGTAGTCGAGGAGAGCACGAGTCACGCCGTGACGCGTAGCGCCTGCTTGACCAGACTCACCGCCGCCATGAACGTTGACCATGATGTCGAAAGTTTCGACATGGTTTGTCAGCACCAAAGGCTGCTTCACAATCATGATCGAAGTTTCACGACCAAAATAGTCTTGCACGTCTTTGTTGTTTACTGTGATCTTGCCTGTTCCCTTTTTGAGGAAAACACGCGCCACGCTGGATTTGCGACGGCCAGTGCCGTTGTTCCAATCACCAATCATGTGTGTGCTCCTTAAATTTCTAGGGGTTTAGGCTGTTGGGCCGTATGTGGATGCTCAGCACCGCCATACACCTTCAGCTTTTTGATCATGGCGTAGCCAAGGGGACCCTTGGGCAACATGCCTTTGACCGCTTTTTCCAAAGCACGACCAGGGTGCTTGGACTGCATATCTTTGAAATTGGTGCCGTAAATGCCGCCTGGGAAACCCGAGTGACGGTAATACATCTTGTCCAATTCCTTCGTGCCGGTGACACGGAGTTTGGCTGCGTTGACGACGACAATAAAGTCGCCAGTATCGACGTGAGGCGTATAAATGGCTTTGTGTTTACCGCGCAAACGGAGTGCAGCTTCGCTGGCAACACGTCCGAGCACCTTATCGGTGGCGTCAATCACAAACCACTCGTGCACCACGTCAGCGGGTTTTGCGCTGAATGTAGACATGGATAAATCCTTGAGTTGGGTTTGTAAGCGTCCTTTTCCACGGTCGGTGTTCTTCTAACGAGAACCTCTTAGGTGGGTCT
>CANBRV010000032.1 GCA_947372005.1 Comamonadaceae bacterium
CCTGCGAAATTTCAAAAAATTGGGTTAGTTGTGCACTCGTTAGTGCTACCAGGGCATAGCGGGCAACCAGCAGATTTGAACGATGTGGTGATGGAGGACTGGTTGAAGGCGGTGTGCGCTAAATACGATGAGGTGACGCGTGTGCATCAAACCGTTCATTTGGTTGGGATGTGCATGGGTGCACTTTTGGTTTGTGAGCTGGCGAAATTGAAAGCGCATACGAATGGGAAGCTCGTCATGCTTGCGCCAACGCTGTACCTAGATGGCTGGTCAATGCCGTGGTATCACCCCGTGCGGGCGTTGCATTATCTTGTGCCAATGCTGCGCCGCTGGGTGCAAATTCCAGAAGAAGAGCCCTATGGAATTAAGAACGTGCGTCTACGCGCCATCGTGAAGAAGAGGTTTGAAAGAGGGGATAACTTCCATTACCCATGGATGCCTCTGCAAAGCATTTGGCAGCTTGATCGGTTGCGTCGCTTGGTACGCCTTCGGTTGTCATCCGTTGTGTGCAAAACACTCATTGTTCATGCCAAGGAGGATGAGTTTTCTACCCCAAGATCGGCTTTTGCGTTGCAAACGGGTATTGGCGCGGCCAAGACCAAGGTTGTGATATTGGACAACAGCTTTCATATGATCTGTATCGACAATGATAAAGAGATTGTTGCAAGTGCTGTGTTGACATTTTTAGGGGGGGAAAACCCCCATGCAAATACTGCTGTAAATCCATAGAATTTAGATTCCTTTTTTATTTGGAGTTTCAATCATGGATCGTCGTTCCCTTATTTCTACTGCAGGTACTGCTGGCGCAGGGCTTGTCGGTATTTTGGCTGCAGGTGCGGCACCGGCAGTACATGCGCAAGCTGCTGTGCGTTGGCGCTTGTCATCTAGCTTCCCCAAAGCCTTGGATACCATTTATGGCGCTGCGGAAGTGTTTGCCAAGCATGTGAAAGCCATGTCTGGCGGCAAGTTCGAAATCTCCACTCATGCGGCTGGTGAAATCACACCCGCATTCGGTGTTGTAGATGCTGTGCAGCAAGGCTCAATCGAAATGGCGCATACCGCGCCTTATTATTTCTTTGGCAAGAATGAAGTTTTTGCACTAGGCTGTGCCATTCCGTTTGGCCTGAATAGCCGTCAAATGTCGGCATGGATGTATGAGGGCAACGGCCTCAAATTGATGCGTGAGTTTTATGCCAAGTACAACATCATCAACTTCCCAGGCGGTAACACGGGTGCTCAAATGGGCGGCTGGTATCGCAAAGAAATTAAATCCGTCAAAGATATCAAAGGCATGAAAATGCGTATTGGTGGTTTTGCTGGAAAGGTGCTTGAGCGCATGGGCGGCGTGCCTCAAAACATTCCAGGCGGCGAGATTTATACGGCACTAGAAAAGGGTACGATTGACGCTGCGGAATGGGTAGGTCCTTATGATGACCAAAAGCTGGGCTTTAACAAAGTGGCTCCGTTCTACTACTATCCAGGCTGGTGGGAAGGCGGTCCAGAGCTCGATTTCTTCATCAACGATAAAGCTTTTAATGCCTTGTCTGCAGAAAACAAAGCAATCGTCGAAGCCGCAGCTGCCGTTGCGCATGTCGATATGCAAGCCAAATACGATGCGCGTAATCCAGCTGCATTAAAAGAGTTGGTTGGCAAGGGTACAAAACTGCGTCCATTCACCAACGATGTGTTGGCTTTGGCATTCAAAGAATCTATGGCTCTATATGAAGAGCTCAATGCTAAGAATGCGGATTGGAAAAAAATCTACGCGGACTACTCCAAGTTCCGCGCAGATGCCAATTTGTGGTTCCGCTTTACCGAAGCTAAATTTGATAGCTTTATGCAGGCGCAAAAACTGTAAGTTTTCTCGCTTTCAAATAAAAAAACCACCTGCAAAAAACAGGTGGTTTTTTTGTTGGCTGCGAATTACAAAGATCGTTGTTGAATCGCAATTACTAGCTTTTGAAACTCGGCAATCATCGCTTTGTCTGCTGTGTAAAACACCGTAAATTTCCCCATCATGGTACGTACATATAGCCGAGGTGCAATTAGCCAATCAAGGCCTTTGATGCGGATGAGCTTGGCATACACGAGTTCAGGTAAGACAACTTCTTTATCCCAGATCCAAGTTTGTTTGAGTGTGTTGTCAGTTAGTGTTGTCTTGCTGCGATAGATCGACACAAGCGTAAACGCCATGAGTAGCCAGCCACAGAAAAGCCAAATAAGCCCGTTGGAAGGGCTCATTTGGCGATTCGCGGCTAATTGCCCCGTTGCCCAGAGCTGATACATCCAACTTGCGCTGGTCGCTACGATGAGTAGCGCCAGTAGCTTAAACGAGCGTGAAAAAGCGGGGGAGATCAGTCCAGACGCCGCCGTGCTCACTTCTTCATCAGCGCATCAAGCGCTTTTTGATCATCGTCTGCTGATTGTTTTGCCGTTGCGTCATTAGAGGCACTTTCTTTCGACGCATCCGCTTTGCCATCGGTGAGCAAGGATGCGGGATCAACCTTGGTCTCATCCGCAGGCATTTCGATTTTGACTTTGTCTAAATCAATGACTACTTCTTTATCCAAGAACATCGTCACACTTTGCGGTACAAAAATCACGATCGCAACCAACATGATTTGCATGATGACCCAAGGGATTGAGCCCAGATAAATATCGTTTGATAACACGGGTTTCGGGATACGTTTTTCTTTGAATAGCGTATCGGCAATCCCGCGCAGATAGAAGAGTGCAAAACCAAATGGCGGATGCATAAAGCTGGTTTGCAAGTTTACGCAAAGTAGCACGCCGAACCACACTAAATTGATGCCTAGCTTTGCGGCAACAGGAGCCAACATCGGCACAATGATGAATGCAATTTCAAAGAAATCGAGGAAAAAAGCCAAGAAGAATACAAAGACGTTGACGACAATTAAAAAGCCAATCTGTCCGCCTGGCAGTCCAGTAAGCAAATGTTCGACCCATTTTGAACCGTCCACGCCTTGGAAGACTTGGCTAAAAACGCGTGAGCCAATCAAAATGAACACCACCATAGCGGTAAGACGCATCGTGCCGTGCATGGCTTCCCAGAGCAGGCCTTTGGTTAGACGTTTGTGCATCGCGGCTAAGATTAATGCGCCAACAACACCCATCGCGCCTGCTTCAGTAGGCGTGGCAATCGCACTGCTTTGGAATGGCAGTCCGCCCATAGAACCAAGCACAGTAAAAATCAAAATAGCGGATGGGATGATGCCTTTTAAACATTTTTTCCAAAGTGCCCATCCGTTTAATGTGCGAGCTTCTTTTGGAACGCCTGGAATGTAGTGCGGCTTCACTAAGCCCAGTCCGTACGTGTATAGCGCAAACAGCAAAATTTGCAGAATCGAAGGCCCCCAAGCGCCTTTGTACATATCGCCTACGGGCGTTCCCAATTGATCTGCCAGCACCACTAAAACCAACGAGGGTGGCACGAGCTGCGTGATTGTTCCCGAGGCGGCCAGCACGCCTGTGGCGTAGCGCATGTTGTAGCCGTATCGAATCATCACGGGCAGGGAGATCAACGCCATGGCGATAACTTGTCCAGCCACTGTGCCTGTGATCGCGCCCAAAATGAAACCCACGATGATGACCGAATAGCCAAGGCCACCACGGACGGGGCCAAAGAGTTGTCCCATCGAGTCCAGCATATCTTCTGCCAAGCCACATTTCTCGAGGATCGTCCCCATGAAGGTGAAGAACGGAATCGCGAGTAACAAGTCGTTACTCAAAATGGAGAACATGGCGAGCGGTAAGTTGCTCATGTACTCGGCAGGGAACCAGCCCATTTGAATTGCAAAAAAGCCACAGCCCAGACCTAAGGCGGCTAACGAGAAGGCAACTGGAAAGCCTATCAGCATGATGACAATCAAGCCAGCGAACATGATAGGAGGAAAGTTTTCGATCAACATAAAAATCCTAGAGTCAAATTATTTTGAAATGATGTGCGTAAGTACAAGAGAACGGGCTTATTGCAGCGGTTTCTCGTAGTGCGTATCCATTTCATGCTTACCTTGGAGGTAGGCAACACGCTTGATAATTTCAGCTAGACCTTGCAGGAACACCATTGCAAAGCCGACAGGTAACGCCAAAATGACGGGCCAGCGGATAAGTCCTCCAGCGTTTTGGCTCATCTCACCCATAATGAAAGCGCGTAAAAAGTAAGGTGCGCACATGTAGGTCATCATGCCCATCACAGGCAGCAGAAAGACAATTAGACCAAAAATATCAACATAAACAGGGCGATTACCTTTGAGCTTTCCATATATCAAATCGACACGGACATGTTCATTGAGCTTGAGTACCAAGGGCGCACCGACCATCACCATCCAAGCAAACATATACCACTGTATCTCGAGTAGCGCATTAGAGCTCCAGTCTAGACCATAACGAATAAAGGCGTTGCCTGCAGAAATCGAAGCCGCAATCAACACGGCCCAAGACGCGAGTTTGCCAAATTGTTCGCTGACTCTGTCCATGAACTTGGCAAATTTGAGTAAACCAGTCATCGAATCACTCCTAAATAGACTGCAAAAATATAGCCTCTGATCATAACTTTATAGTGATTCACTACAATTGGTAGTTACGCGCACTTGAAATGGCGAGTATTAACCCTACCTCGGTAGGGTTATCAATTTTTACACTATGTTTTCGCTATGTCTGAATCAAAAAAACCTGAAGATCAAACGCCAAATCCGTTGTCCCCAGATGAGCATTTAGCTGCCGAGTTGCAACAAGATAGCCCCGTCGATGAACTGTCGCAAGCGCTGGGTGAAATCGTCATTTTGAAAGCGCAAGCTGCTGATCTGAAGGATCAACTGCTCCGCGCCGCCGCTGATGTGCAAAACGCACGACGCCGTGCTGAAGAGGACGTCTCTAAAGCACGCAAATTTGGCATTGAGAGTTTTGCCGAGTCGCTGCTTCCCGTCATTGACAGCCTAGAGGCAGGACTTGCACTCAAGGATGCAATCGCTGAGCAAATTCGCGAAGGCAGCGAAGCAACGTTGCGCCAGCTGAAATCGGCGCTAGAGAAAAACAAAGTTATTGCGATTGATCCGCCTGCTGGTGAGAAGTTTGAACCCTCCAAGCACCAAGGCATCAGCATGGTGCCGTCTGAGCAAGAGGCTAACACCATCGTCGCTGTGCTGCAAAAGGGTTATTCAATTGCCGATCGCGTCATGCGTCCTGCTTTGGTGACGGTTGCAGCTGCCAAATAAAAATCCTGATAAGCCCTTGAAAAAATAAGGTTTATCCCAAATTCTTACTCATCGCAACTTGGTTGCAAATTCAAATTAAAAGGAACTCTCATCATGGCAAAAATCATTGGTATCGACCTAGGCACCACCAACTCATGCGTCTCCGTCATGGAAGGCAACACCACCAAAGTGATTGAAAACGCTGAAGGTGCCCGCACCACACCGTCTATCGTTGCTTATATGGAAGACGGCGAAATCCGCGTGGGTGCACCTGCCAAAAACCAAGCGGTGACCAATCCTAAGAACACGCTCTATGCCATCAAGCGCTTGATTGGTCGCAAGTTCACCGAGAAAGAAGTGCAAAAAGACATTGGCCTCATGCCTTACAGCATCGTGGCGGCTGACAACGGTGATGCATGGGTGGAAGTGCGCGGCAAGAAACTGTCTGCGCAGCAAGTTAGCGCCGACATTTTGCGCAAGATGAAAAAAACCGCTGAAGACTATCTCGGCGAAGAAGTCACCGAGGCTGTCATTACCGTGCCTGCGTACTTCAATGATGCACAGCGCCAGGCGACTAAAGATGCGGGCCGTATTGCTGGTTTGGATGTCAAGCGCATCATCAATGAGCCAACCGCGGCTGCGCTCGCTTTCGGCCTCGATAAGCACGAAAAAGGCGACCGCAAAATTGCCGTGTATGACCTAGGCGGCGGCACATTTGACGTATCCATCATCGAAATTGCTGATGTAGATGGCGAAAAGCAATTTGAAGTTTTGTCCACCAACGGCGATACGTTCCTCGGCGGCGAAGACTTTGACCAGCGCATCATCGACTTCATCATTGCTGAGTTCAAAAAAGAAGCCGGCGTTGATTTGTCTAAAGACGTGTTGGCACTCCAGCGCCTCAAAGACGTGGCCGAAAAAGCAAAAATTGAATTATCAAGTAGCTCGCAAACCGAAATTAATCTGCCATACATCACGGTGGACGCCTCAGGCCCTAAGCACTTGAATATGAAGCTCAACCGCGCCAAACTGGAGCAGCTGGTAGAAGACTTGATTGAGCGCACGATTGCGCCTTGCCGTATGGCGATTAAGGATGCTGGCGTTGCTGTTGGTGACATCCACGACATCATTTTGGTTGGCGGCATGACGCGTATGCCAAAAGTGCAAGAAGCCGTTAAAGCCTTCTTTGGCAAAGATCCACGCAAGGACGTGAACCCCGATGAAGCGGTCGCTGTTGGCGCTGCAATTCAAGGTCAGGTGCTCTCTGGTGACCGTAAAGATGTGCTCCTCTTGGACGTGACGCCGTTGTCACTCGGTATTGAAACTCTCGGCGGCGTGATGACCAAGATGATTACTAAGAACACGACGATTCCAACCAAGCATGCGCAAACTTTCTCTACAGCGGATGACAACCAGCCTGCAGTGACGATCAAGGTGTTCCAAGGTGAGCGTGAAATGGCATCTGTGAACAAACTCTTGGGCGAATTCAACTTAGAAGGCATTCCACCTGCGGCACGAGGTACACCGCAAATTGAAGTGAGCTTCGATATTGACGCGAATGGCATCTTGCACGTTGGCGCCAAAGACAAAGGCACAGGCAAAGAAAACAAGATCACCATCAAGGCGAACTCGGGTTTGTCTGAGGAAGAGATCCAAAAAATGGTGAAAGATGCCGAGCTCAATGCTGAAGACGACAAGAAAAAGTTAGAGCTAATTCAAGCGCGTAATCAAGCCGATGCGTTGATTCACAGCACGAAGAAATCTTTGGCTGAGTATGGTGAGAAATTAGACTCGGCTGATAAAGAAAAAATTGAAGCAGGTCTAAAAGATTTGGAAGCCGTGCTGACTAGCGAAGACAAAGCTGAAATTGAAAAAGCACAAGCGGCGCTTGAGTTGTCAAGTCAAAAATTAGGCGAAAAAATGTACGCTGATATGCAAGCCGAGCAGGCAGCGCAGGCTGCTGCGCAAGGCGCGGCGGGTTCGGCTTCGGGTGCAGAGCAAGCCGCCAAGCCACATGACGACAACGTTGTCGACGCTGAAGTGAAAGAAGTTAAAAAAGGATAAACACCTTGCCAGCATGAATAAATCCCGCCTAGAAGCCTTCAGCGACGGTGTCATCGCCATCATCATCACCATCATGGTGCTGGAGATGAAGGTGCCGCATGGCGCTGACTGGGCGGACTTGCACAAGCTGTGGCCTGTGTTTGTGAGTTATGTGCTGAGTTTCGTGTTTATCGGCATTTATTGGGCGAACCATCACCATTTGATTCATTTGGTCAAACGCGTCACGGCACGAGTGATGTGGGCTAATTTACATTTGCTGTTTTGGATGTCGCTTGTGCCGTTTGTGACGGCTTGGATGGGCGAGAATCACTTTGCACAAAATCCTGTAGCGCTTTACGGCGGCGTTGCTTTTATGTCAGGCGTGGCTTATGACATGCTAGTCAAAGCGATTCGAGCAGCCAATCATGAAGAGCATTTATTCGGTGAGCGCCCCTCTGCTTTTCATAAAGGCAACTACTCGCTTGTTCTCTATGCATTGGCATGCGCGGCCGCGTATTGGCACACAGGTATTTCATTTGCCATTTTTGTGGCCGTGGCCATCATGTGGTTCATTCCAGATAAGCGCATCGAAAAAATCGTGAGCGAATCATCCTCTTCCAAATAATAATTAAACGAATCTTTTTCTATGGCGACCAAGCGCGACTTCTATCAAATCCTCGATGTCCCTAAAAATGCATCTGATGAGGACATTAAAAAATCTTATCGCAAGTTAGCGATGAAGTATCACCCTGACCGCAATCAGGGTGATACCACTGCAGAGGGTAAGTTTAAAGAGGCGAAGGAAGCCTATGAGATGCTCTCCGACCCTGATAAGCGTGCTGCTTATGATCAATATGGACACGCAGGTGTAGACCCCAATCGTGGTGGTGGCGGAGGTGGTGCGCAAGGTTTTGGTGGCTTTGGCGAAGCATTTGGCGACATCTTTGGCGACATCTTTGGACAACAGCGTGGTGGACGTGGCGGTGGTCAGCAGGTGTATCGCGGCAATGACCTTAGCTACGCGATGGAAATCACGCTGGAAGAAGCGGCGGCGGGTAAAGACGCGCAAATTCGCATTCCAAGCTGGGATTCGTGCTCCACCTGTAGCGGCTCGGGTGCGAAGCCGGGCACCAAGCCCATACAGTGCACGACTTGCCACGGTCAAGGTCAAGTGCAGATGCGCCAAGGTTTTTTTAGCGTGCAGCAAACCTGTCCGCAGTGCCGAGGCACAGGAAAAATCATTCCCGATCCGTGCGTGTCGTGTCACGGCATTGGCAAAATTAAAAACAATAAAACGCTAGAAGTCAAAGTGCCAGCAGGCATTGATGATGGCATGCGGATTCGCAGTACAGGCAATGGCGAGCCAGGCACCAATGGCGGTCCTGCGGGCGATTTGTACATTGAGATTCGCGTCAAGAAGCACGAAATCTTTGAACGCGAAGGCGATGATCTCCACTGCGAAGTGCCTGTGTCCATGACGACGGCTGCGTTGGGCGGTGAGATTCAAGTCCCCACACTAGCAGGCGAAGCCAGCATTGATATTCCAGATGGTACGCAGCACGGCAAGACATTCCGCCTCAAAGGTAAAGGCGTCAAGGGATTGCGCGGTAGTTACCCTGGCGATTTGTATTGCCACGTGCAAGTTGAGACGCCCGTCAAACTCACCGAGCATCAACGTAAACTGATGAAGGAGTTAGATGAGTCGCTCAAAAAAGGTGGCGCTAAACATTCGCCCAATGAGGAGTCATGGGGCGATAAATTAAAGAATTTCTTTAAGGCATAAAAAAAACGGGCATTGCCCGTTTTTTTATTGCTCAAGGACGCTTCAACCAAAGTGGCAAATGTAGTGATAGCTCTCGGCTACTTTGATGTCAAAGCTGGAGTTTGCGGGCACAGAAAACTTCTCGCCAGGGCTTGATTTAACCCAAGCGTCCGAGCCTTTGAGCTTGTATTCGCAAGCGCCGCCTGTGCATTCCATAATTTCCGCTGCACCTGTGTTGAAAGTCAGTGTTGAAGGCAAAACCACGCCGACAGATTTTTTCGTGCCGTCGGTTTGCGTAAAGCTGTGGCTGACGCACTTACCGTCAAAGTAAACATTGGCTTTTGTTGCAACATTGACGTTGCTGATGGTCTCTGTCGTCATGATTATTTAGCTTTCGATTTTGTTGTTGGTTTTTTAGCGGCTGGTTTGGACGCCTTTGTAGGCTTGGCTTTACTCGCCGCTGCACGCTCCGCTTTTAAGTTACCTGCAATCCGTAGGCGCAGCGCATTGAGCTTGATAAACCCACCTGCATCGGCTTGGTTGTATGCGCCGCCGTCATCATCAAACGTGGAGATTTTCATGTCGAACAAGCTGTCGGTTTTACTTTCGCGTCCCACACACATGATTGTGCCTTTGTAGAGCTTGAGACGCACGATGCCGTTCACGGTGGCTTGCGATGCATCAATCAAACCTTGCAGCAGTTCGCGTTCTGGCGAAAACCAAAAGCCGTTGTAAACCAAACGTGCATAGCGCGGCATCAAATCGTCTTTCAGTGCCAGCACTTCGCGGTCTAGGGTGATGGATTCAATCGCGCGATGACCCGCTAGCAGCACTGTTCCACCTGGCGTTTCGTAGCAGCCGCGTGACTTCATACCAACGAAGCGATTTTCAACTTTATCAAGGCGGCCAATGCCGTGCTTGCCTGCCACGGTGTTGAGGTGCGTTAGCACAGTCGCTGGTGACATCTTCACGCCGTCAACGGCAACGATGTCACCTTTGGCATAAGTCAGTTCCACGATTTGCGGTTTGCCTGGCGCTTTTTCTGGCGAGTTAGTCAAGCGCCACATGCTGTCTTCGGGTGCGAAGTTGGGGTCTTCCAAAATGCCGCCTTCGTAGCTGATGTGCAGTAAGTTCGCATCCATCGAATACGGCGCGCCGCCTTTGCGTTTTTTGAAGTCAACAGGAATGCCATGCTTGTCAGCGTAAGCCAGCATGGACTCACGGCTAGAGAGCTCCCACTCGCGCCAAGGCGCAATTACTTTGACGTTTGGCATCAGGGCATACGCACCCAATTCAAAACGCACTTGGTCATTGCCTTTGCCCGTCGCGCCGTGGCTAATCGCGTCGCCCTTCGTTTTCTTGGCAATCTCGACCAAACGCTTGGCAATCAAAGGACGGGCAATCGACGTGCCCAGCAAGTATTCACCCTCGTACAGTGCATTGGCGCGGAACATCGGGAAGACGAAATCGCGTACAAACTCTTCGCGCAGGTCTTCGATGTAAATGTTCTCAGGCTTAATGCCCATTTTTATGGCTTTAGCACGTGCTGGTTCAATCTCTTCGCCTTGACCAATGTCAGCGGTAAACGTCACCACTTCGCATTGATATTCGTCTTGTAGCCATTTGAGAATGATAGAAGTGTCGAGTCCGCCAGAATAAGCGAGGACGACTTTTTTAGGTTTTAGTTTTGCAGGGGTTGCCATAGTAAATGTGAGTGACAAATTGGAAAATGAACCCCAGATTTTAGGCTACGATAAATTTATGAAAAACACATTCAACTCAGCACTCATTCTTGCGGTGCTGACGGCGCTTGGAACGGCGGCTAGTTTCCAAATTTCGGCCCAAACCGCTTATCCAAATAAGCCCATTCGCTACATCGTGCCGGTGGCAGCAGGTGGTGGCTCAGATACGGTTGGGAGAACGGTCACCGAGCGTTGGGGCAAGGTGCTTAATCAAACGTTTATCGTGGACAACCAAGGCGGTGGGGGCGGGGTGATTGCTTCGCAAAACACCGCGAAGGCTGCGCCTGATGGCTATACGCTGATGCAGGGTTATGTGGCAACGCATGGCACCTCGCCTGCCACGCGAAAGCTGCCCTACGACCCGATTAAAGATTTCACCCCGATTGGCATGATTGGCGGCACGCCCAATGTGTTGGTGGTCAATAGCAATCTGCCTGTTAAAAATTACAAAGAATTCATCGCGTACTTAAATGCCAATCGAGGCCACGTCAGCTACGGCTCTGCGGGGCAGGGGTCGCTCACGCATTTGTCGATGGAGCTGCTCAAGACACAAACCAATACCTTCATGGTGCACATCCCGTATCGCGGCATTGCGCCGTCGTTTACCGATTTGATTGGCGGCCAAACACAGGCCATGTTTCCAGGCCTTGCTGCCGCTATGCCGCATCTACGCAGTGGGCGAATCAGGGCACTGGCGGTGACGGGCAAAGCGCGTCATCCGCAGCTCAAAGACGTGCCAACACTCGATGAACTTGGCCTCAAAGGCTTTGACGCGCAGCAATGGTATGGTGTGGTTGGCCCTGCCAATATGCCGCCAGCAGTTGTAAAAATTTTGAATGAAAGCCTTGTCAAAACTCTGCAAGCACCCGACATGCGCGAGAAGCTGGCAATTGAAGCCATCGAGCCGCAAGCCATGACTTCGGAGGCTTTTGGGGCTTTTATCAAAGCCGATGTAGCACGCTGGACAAAGCTTGCAAAAGAAAAAAATATTGAATTAGAGTAATTTTTAAAGAAAGAAATATATAAATATGGCAACCAATACCAAAGTCACTGCAGACCACAATCCACCCGCTGTCACCAAAATACTTGCAGAATTCATCGTCAATCACCCTACGTTTGAAAGCGGTGGTTGGGATGCGACCGTGCAGCACGAGGGCGAGCGTACCTTCTTCAATTGGCTAGGCTGCGCTGTAGGTGCATCGCATCATGAAGCGCCAAGCGCCGCTTTAGCTGCCGCGAAAATTCTGCAACCTGCCCCGCAAGCCACGTTGCTTGGACGTTCGGAGAGGGTCGATATTGCCAACGCAGCGCTCATCAATGGCATTAGTTCGCACACATTTGACTTCGACGACACGCATTTAAAGACTGTGATTCATCCTGCAGGGCCTGTGGCGTCTGCACTTTTACCACTGGCCGAACTCAAAGGTCTTGGCGGTGCAGCGGTCATCGACGCGCTTATCGTCGGCATCGACGTGGCGTGCCGAGTGGGCAATTGCATGTATCCCACGCACTACGACAAGGGCTGGCACATTACAGGCTCCACGGGAATGCTGGGCGCTGCGGCTGCTTGCGCACGGCTTCTCAAACTCGACGTGCAGCAAACCATGATGGCGCTTGGCATTGCGGCGTCACAGCCCGTGGGATTGCGCGAGCAGTTTGGCACGATGAGCAAGCCGTTGCACCCAGGCGCGGCAGCGCGTACGGGGTTGATGGCGGCTCTTATGGCGCAGCAGGGTTTCACATCGAGTGCCTGTGCCTTGGAAGCACCGCGCGGTTTTATCCAAGTCGCAGCGCCGCAGTTCAATTGGAATGAAATTACTGACGAACTCGGCAAGCGTTTTGAAATTTCTTTCAACACCTACAAGCCATTCGCTTGCGGTATCGTCTCGCAGCCCAGCATGGATGCTTGCGTGCAACTTAAAAACCTAGGCGTGAAGCCTGAAGATGTTGAAAGCTTAGAGTTAAAAGTTCACTCGCTGGTGCTGGAACTCATGGGAAAGAAGACACCCACGATTGGCTTAGAAGGAAAGTTCAGCGTCTACCACTGCTGTGCTGTTGCGCTCATTTTTGGTCAAGCAGGAGAGCCCGAATACAGCGATGCAGTCGTGAATCGTCCTGACGTATTGGCGATGCGTGCTAAGGTAAATGCGGTGGTGACGGATGGCATCGACGAAGCGGCTGCTGACGTGACGGCGATCATGAAGGACGGTCGCCGCATCCACATTGAGATTGAACACGCGATTGGCTCGTTAGAGCGCCCCATGAGTGATCAAGATTTGGAAGCGAAATTTCATTCGCAAGCGGATGAGGTGCTGGGCGCTGCCAAGGCGCAAGCCTTGATGGATAAGGCTTGGCGCATGGCTAGCCTTGTCAATGTGAATGAGCTGACAAAACTCGCTGTCGGTACGATTTAGACGTAGCGCACAGCCACAATTTCGTAATGCTTGGTGCCGCTAGGCGTGACAACAGACACGCTATCGCCTTCGTTCTTGCCAATAAGCGCACGGGCGATGGGCGATGAGAAATTAATGAGACCAAGTTTGATGTCGGCTTCGTCCTCACCCACGATTTGATACTTGACCTCTAAGCCGCTGTCCTCGTCTTCCAGTTCGACCGTCGCGCCAAACACCACACGTCCACCCGCATCAAGCGATGAGGGGTCAATCACGGAGGCCGCACCCAGCTTGCCTTCGATGTCTTTAATGCGGCCCTCGATAAAGCCCTGACGCTCTTTGGCGGCATCGTAGTCTGCGTTCTCGGACAAATCGCCTTGCGCACGCGCTTCGCTGATGGCATTGATGACCGCAGGACGCTCGCGCGTCTTGAGGTTGATGAGCTCGGCTTTGAGTTTCTCTGCGCCGTTTTTGGTAATGGGGTAAGTGCTGGTGGTCATAGGGAGGTGATTCTATTTCACCAACCGTCCATGCATTTCTTGCACAGAAATCACATCTAGACTGTCCAGATATTTCATGCCCGCCACAGCAGCTTCAGCGGCGGCAATCGTGGTGAAGGTCGTCACTCTCGCCAGCAATGCGCTGGTACGTATAGCTCGTGAGTCGCTGATCGCATTGCGTTTTTCTTCGACCGTATTAATAACCAAGCAAATCTGATTATTTTTGATGCTGTCCACGATGTGTGGGCGACCTTGCGCTACCTTGTTCACCACTGCACAGGGCAAGCCCGCTGCGCTAATGGCGGCTTGCGTGCCACCTGTGGCTACTAGGTCGAAGCCCATATCCAGTAAGGCTTTGGCTACTTTGACGGCGCGTGGCTTGTCGTTGTTTTTAACCGTCATAAAGACGGTTTTCACTTCGTCTGTTGCACGTGGAATGCGGGTTCCTGCACCGATTTGACTTTTGATAAACGCTTC
>CANBRV010000033.1 GCA_947372005.1 Comamonadaceae bacterium
TATGGATACACCGTTTGATATGCCGCAGTGGCAGCGCCAGACAACAGCTCCCGCACATGGGTACAGCCATCTAAGCCGCCAATCGCTTCTTCAATTTTCTTTTTCCATCCGCGCCCCATTTGCAGACCAATCACGGCACGAATAGGGTCGATAGCGGGGCGGCATTCTAAGTAAGGCGTGTAGGGCATAGCGGCGGCAATGTCGTGGATGACCATGTCGTCGTCAATGGTGATGCGGATCAGCATGTTGTGAATCGCCGCATCTGCCGGCATCTCGCCTCGATAGCCAAGGCTGATGGGGAAGCTTTTACTGTCGCGCAGTTCGCCTTCAATGTCCCACAAGCCATCCTCGCGCAGATAGCCGCGGTAAGTAATCTTGCGGTCATGCAAATGGCGACGCGGCGCAGGTGCAGGCAAGGTTGGGAGTGCAGTGATGTCTGTCATTTCGGTTTTCATGACGTTTATTTTCACTCTAATTTTGATGGATAGACAAAATTTAGAATGCGAGTATGAATACATCCACAAAATCAACCGATATTGCCCATCACTTTCACCCTGACGAATGGGCCGCTCGCCAAGAGCTTGCCTATTGCTATCGTGTCTTTGCCATGCTTGGTTGGACGGAGATGATCTACAACCACATCACCGTGCGCTTGCCAACCAGCGTGAGCGGCGGTGAAAAGCAATTTTTGATTAATCCGTTTGGACTGCATTACTCGGAAGTGACGCCAGAGAATTTAATCAAAACGAATCTGGCGGGCGATAACCTGAGCAACAGCCCCTACCCCGTGAACCCTGCTGGCATTGGCGTTCACGCGGCTATCCACCAAGCAATTGATGGTGCGCACTGCGTGATGCACATGCACACCACAGCGGGCGTGGCGGTGGCGTGCACGGCGACGGGCCTCGCGCAAAACAATTTTTACTCAGCGCAGCTTCATAACTTAGTGGCGTACCACGACTTTGAAGGCATCACGATTCACCCCGAAGAATTGCCCCGTTTGATTGCAAACATGGGCGACAAGCCGCTTTTGATTTTGCGTAATCACGGGCTTTTAGCTGTAGGCGAGACACTACCTCTTGCCTTTGCGCGAATGTGGACACTACAACGAGCTTGCGAAATTCAATTGGCGCAATCAAGTTTGGGAGCGGCAATTCCTGTACCCGAGGCTGTTGCAATAAAGACCACGCGGGACTCGTTCCAATTTAACCCAAACACAGGCGCAGGACAGGATGTGTTTGATGCCCTTGTACGGCTTTTGCCAAGCAAGCCGTAATTGCTGGGATGCTTCCCTCTCAATAATCAACGTTTCGTCGCAAGCCACTGGTGTTGCGGCTGCAGATCTGGACAATCACTACTTATGAAAATCCCTTCTCTACCTAAATGGCTCAAATGGGCACTAACTATTCTCATTATTGTTGGTATCGTCATGTTCATTGGCAAGGGGATCGCCAATCGCAAAGCTGCCGCTAATGCTTTAGCCGCTGCAGCAGAGGCAAAGAAAGCTAACATCAGCATTGAGTTGGTCGTATCTGACACAGTCATCGCCAAGACCATCACACTATCCAATGGATTACCCATTTCAGGGAACGTAAGAGCTGCAAACAATGCTGTCGTTAAGGCCAAAGTAGCAGGTGAGCTGCGCGGCCTCGTTGTGCGCGAGGGCGATACGGTTGCTGCAGGCCAATTATTGGCCACGATTGACACAACAGAGTTTTTAGCGCGTCAAAATCAAGCGCAAAAAACAGCTGATGCAGCAAAAGCACAGGTAGATATTGCACAAAAGAATTTTGATAACAATAAATCTCTTGTCGAGCAAAACTTTATCTCTAAAACGGCACTTGATACATCATTAGCTACGTTAGAGGGAGCTAAGGCAAGCTATGCAGCGGCTGTGGCAGGTGTCGATGTAGCCAAAAAATCTCTAGACGACACTAAAGTATTCGCACCTATTGGTGGCCTGATCTCGGTACGTAACACACAGCCAGGTGAGCGCGTCGGTATAGACGCCCGCATTGTGGAAATTGTTGATCTGTCCCGTTTAGAACTAGAAGCTGCGATTGCGCCAAGCGACTCAGTCGCGGTGCGTGTGGGTCAAACTGCACTGCTAGACATTGAAGGCACAAGCAAAGCCGTACGAGCTCGCGTGGTGCGCGTCAATCCTGCCGCGACTGCAGGCTCACGTGCAGTCTTAGTTTATTTGGCACTGGAGAGCGCGGCAGGCTTGCGCCAAGGCTTGTTTGCTCAGGGCACGCTTGCTACAAGCAAGGTAGATGCTTTAGCCGTGCCCATGGATGCGGTGCGCAATGACAAGCCCGCACCCTACGTACAAATAGTCGAGAACAAAAAAGTGGCACATAAAACGGTAACGCTTGGTGCGCGTGGCACTGCTGGCGGCATCGATTACGTGGCGGTACAAGGCATAGAGAACGGCGCAGTAGTGCTGCAAGGCAATGTGGGAGCGGTGCGCGAAGGCGTGTCGGTCACAACGACTAAGGTGAACTGATATGTGGTTCACCCGCGTTTCACTTCAAAATCCGGTCTTCGCGACCATGATGATGCTATTGCTCGTCGTGCTTGGTGCGTTCTCCATTCAAAACCTCAAGGTCGATCAATTTCCCAATATCGATATCCCTGTCGTAGTAATATCTACTGAGTACCCTGGCGCATCGCCCGAGGTGGTAGAGAGTGAAGTCAGTAAAAAGATCGAAGAAGGTGTAAACGCAGTAGCCGGCATTAGTGCCGTCACATCGCGTAGCTACGAAAACCTCTCAGTTGTTGTATTGGAGTTCCAACTCACCGTTGATGGTCGCCAAGCCGCCATTGATGTACGCGAAAAAGTCGCCGCCATCAAACCCAATTTACGCGCCGAGGTGAAAGAGCCGCGTGTGCAGCGCTTTGATCCATCTAGCAAGGCTGTATGGTCGGTCGCTGTGCTACCGCAAAAAAGTGCAAGCGGCAAAACACAAAGTGCGGTCGAACTCACCAATTGGGCTGATCAGGTGTTTAAAAAGCGCTTGGAGAATGTACGCGGCGTAGGTGCTGTGTCGATTGTGGGGGGCACCAAACGCGAGATCAATCTCTATCTGAATCCACAAGCAATGGAGAGCCTAGGCATTACAGCTGATCAAGTAGTCAATGCTGTCAAAGGCGAAAATCAAGACCTGCCCGTGGGTGCTATTCGTAATCTCACGCAAGAGCGTACCGTGCAAATTGATGCGCGGATGAAGACCCCAACCGATTTTGAAAACATCATCATCACGCGCAAAGGCGGTGCTGCTGTTCGATTGAGCCAAGTGGCACGCGTATCAGATGGAGCGCCTGAGCTGGAGAGCGTTGCGCTATACAACGGCGAACGTACGCTCTTGCTATCGGTTCAAAAATCTCAAGACGAAAACACCATTGCGGTGGTTGATGGCCTCAATCAAACCTTAAAAGACATGCAAGCCCAGCTCAAAGCTGCGGGCAATGAGAACATCCGATTAGAGACAGTGGCAGACACGTCGCGCCCTATCCGCGTTGGCGTGGATAACGTGCGGCGCACGCTGATTGAAGGTGCTTTGCTCACCATCTTGATCGTATTTTTGTTTTTAAATTCATGGCGTTCAACCGTCATTACGGGACTCACGCTACCTATTTCATTGATCGCCACATTTCTTTTTATGAACATGTTTGGTTTCACCATCAACATGATCACTTTGATGGCGCTATCGCTATGCGTGGGGCTATTGATTGATGATGCCATTGTGGTGCGAGAGAACATTGTGCGTCACGTGCAAATGGGTAAAACGCCATATGACGCATCGATGGAAGGCACAAAGGAAATTGGTCTTGCGGTACTGGCGACCACGCTGTCCATCGTGGCTGTGTTCTTGCCTGTAGGTTTTATGGGCGGCATCATTGGCAAGTTTTTCCATCAGTTTGGCATCACGATTGTTGCGGCAGTTTTGGTCTCTATGTTTGTCAGCTTTACGCTAGATCCGATGCTGTCATCCATTTGGCATGATCCTGCTATTGACCAGCACGGCAAGCCCAAAGCTCCTCCCACCACACGCATGGAAAAGCTGTACGAGATGAGCATTGGCCGCGTGACAGGCTGGTTTGACCGTGCAACCACTTGGTTAGAACATCAATACCAGCATGCCTTGCGCTGGTCCTTGGCACACAAAGCCGCAACCGTTTGGGCTGCTGTTCTGATCTTTGTGGGCAGCATCATGATGGTGCCACTACTGGGCACGGAGTTTGTCCCTAAAGCAGATTTTTCTGAAACTTCCATCAATTTCTATACGCCTGTAGGCTCATCACTAGAGAACACCGAAGCCAAAGTCAAACAAGTAGAGAGCATCGTGCGTGAGTTCCCCGAAGTACGTTACACGCTCTCTACTGTCAACGCAGGTACAGCTAGCGGCAAAATCTACGCCAGCATGTATGTGCGATTGGTTGATAGAAAAAATCGCAGCCTCTCGGTCGATCAAATGTCGGCTACCTTGCGTGATCGCTTAAGCAAAATTGCAGGCATTACGGTGACGCATGTGGGCTTGTTAGATGCCGTGGGTGGCAACAAACAAGTCGAGTTTTCGCTGACTGGCACAGACCAGCGTGAGCTAGAGCGTTTAGCCACTGTGGTCATGGAAAAAGTACGCGGGGTCAAAGGCTTGGTAGATTTAGACTCGAGCATGAAGGCTAACAAACCCACGATTGACGTAGAGATCAAGCGCGATCTGGCAACCGATGCAGGGCTTTCAACTGCACAAATTGGCGCTCAATTGCGGACACTGGTAGCAGGGCAGACCGTTGGCAACTGGCGCGCACAAAACGACCAAACCTATGACGTGAATGTCCGGCTTGCACCTGACAGCCGCCGTTCACCTGCTGATCTTGGGCGCTTGCCTTTTGTGGTCGGATCTAGCGCAGATGGAACTTCTCGCGTGGTACGCCTCAATCAAGTTGCAAACGTCATCGAATCAACAGGCGCCAATCAAATCAACCGCCGCGACTTGCAGCGCGAAGTAGCAATCAACGCCAACGTGTACGGCGCAGCCGGAGGCGAAGTCTCGGCTGGCATCAAAACTGAACTGGAATCGATTAACTTTCCACCGGGCTATAGCTATCAATTTAGTGGATCTACCAAAAACATGACTGAGTCGTTTGGTTATGCCATTTCGGCTTTGCTCATGGCCATCATCTTTATCTATATGGTGCTGGCAAGCCAGTTTAAAAGCTTTATACAGCCCATTGCGCTCATGAGCTCACTCCCTCTCACCCTTATCGGCGTCGTGATCGCTTTGATGGCTTTCAGATCAACGCTATCCATGTTCTCCATCATTGGCGTCATCATGCTGATGGGTTTAGTCACCAAAAATGCCATTTTGCTCGTGGATTTTGCTATTCGGTCACGCGAAGAGGGCATGGAACGAGGAGAGGCCCTCTTGCATGCTGCCAAGGTCCGGCTGCGTCCGATTTTGATGACGACGCTCGCGATGATCTTTGGTATGGTTCCGCTAGCTTTTGCCCTAACCGAAGGCTCTGAACAACGTGCACCCATGGGGCAGGCTGTCATTGGCGGCGTGATCACCTCGTCTATCTTAACGCTGGTGGTCGTTCCCGTGATTTATTGCTACTTAGATGATTTAACCGTTTGGGCCAGAAACAAGTGGACAGGCGGACACAAATCTTCACATGCACCCAAGTAAAATGTTCCCCCTATGACTCACACAGAACTCTCCCCATTAGACCTCGCTCGCTTCAACATGATTGAGCAGCAAATCCGCCCTTGGAATGTACTTGATACACGCGTACTAGAGCTGTTATCTGAAGTGAAGCGAGAGGACTTCGTTCCCGCATCGAATAAAAGCCTTGCTTTTGGCGATTTTGAACTGCCACTAGGGCACGGTGCAGCAATGCTCTCACCAAAGGTGGAAGCTCGGTTGCTACAGGATCTCAAACTGAACGGCACAGAGTCTGTGCTTGAAATTGGTACTGGCTCAGGTTATATGGCCGCGCTTTTGGCGCGTCTATCACACCACGTGACAACATTAGAAATCCAGCCTGCGTTGGCGGCGCAAGCCTCACAAAATTTAGCGCATGCAGTGGTGGCCAATGTAGATGTCAAAGTGGCCGATGGCTCGAACGCGGAGGCTATTGCTGGTGAATTTGATGTGATCGTACTGTCAGGCTCAGTTGCAAATATTCCTACAAATTTGCTCGCCAAACTCAAAATGGGTGGTCGCTTAGCCGCCATTGTGGGCGATGAACCTGTGATGCGTATGACGCTTATCACCCGCACAGGCCAAGGCACGCAAGGCTTGCAAACCGTAGAGCCTTGGGACACGCTTGCGCCTAGGCTTGCAGGTTTTCCTGAAAACGACAAGTTTGCGTTTTAAGTTTTTAAATTAACCGCTCTTATGATTCCGCAAATAAATCCTTCACAGTTCCAAGCATGGGTTGCTACTCAAAGTGCGCCTGTCACCTTGCTAGATGTGCGGGAAGGCTGGGAAGTGCAGACAGCAAGCGTTACAGCCGATGGCTTTGTCATCAAACACATCCCCATGAATGACACGCCTGCACGTTTAGCCGAATTAAATGCAGACAGTCCAATTGCTTGCTTATGCCATCACGGCGCACGAAGCCAGCGTGTCGCACAGTTCTTGTTGCAATACGAATTCACAAACGTCATCAACATTGCGGGCGGTATTGCTGCGTGGGCGCAAACCGTCGATCACAGTATTCCTCAGTATTGATATTTTTAGTTGTTCACAAAGGCACACTCAATGAAGCGTTTTTCTCTCTCACTTCTCGCAGCTAGCGTAGCGCTCAGCCTAGCCGCTCATAGTGCGTCAGCGCAAAGCCTTTCAGAGCTTTACGAATCAGCGCGTAGCTTTGATGCGACTTTTCTGTCCGCCAAAGCGCAATTCGATGCTAATGTGGCTCTTGCTGATCAAGCCAAGGCAAATATCTTGCCTACTATTGGTTTTAGTAGCACAATTTCTCGCTCGGACTTTGAGCCTCAAGCTATTGGAAGCACCGCCCCTGCAGCTGAGCGATTTTTTGGTACGCGAAGCTACGGCGTTACAGCAACACAACCGCTTTACCGCCCTGGCAATTTAGCAACCTACAACCAAGGTCAGAAGCAACTCTTAATTGCTGATGCCGCGCTTCAAGCAGCCGAGCAAGACTTGATGATCCGTCTCTCACAAGCCTACTTTGATGTGCTGGCCAGCAAAGACAGCTTAACTTTAGTGCGCGCACAAAAGGCCGCTGTGGCTGAGCAACTGGCTTCGGCTAAGCGAAATTTTGAAGTGGGCACATCCACCATCACCGACACCAATGAAGCGCAAGCACGTTTCGATTTGAGTCGCGCACAAGAAATTGCAGCTGAAAATGATTTACGCGTCAAGCAATTGGCACTCAATACGTTGGTGGGCAAGCCTGAAGTGCAACCCTATGGTTTGCGCATAGGAGCATCCTTACCCCTACTCAAAGACGGCGATATGGATCAATGGGTAGACCTTTCCCAGCAAGCACACCCCAGTGTGCGTTCGGCACAAATGGCTTTAGATGTAGCGGTACTAGAGAACGATAAATCACGTGCAGGTCACAAACCAACAGTAGATGGATTTATTAGCGCAACAAATACTACGAACATGTCGGGTACGACACTTGCTCAAACGGATTCTCGCAGCGTGTTAAGCCAAGCAGGCGTCACACTGACCATCCCACTGTTTGCAGGTTTTGCAACACAAAATCGCTTAAAGCAAACGTTGGCATTAGAAGAAAAAGCTCGCATCGATCTAGAAAATGCAAAGCGCACTGTAGCCCAATCAACTCGTACGGCCTACTTCGGCGTCGTGTCTGGGCTTAGCTCTGTGAGTGCTTATGAAGCGGCTGAGAAATCAAGTCAAAGCGCCTTGGACTCCAACAAGCTTGGGTACCAAGTTGGGGTGCGTATCAATATCGATGTGCTGAACGCACAGAGTCAGCTCTATCAAACCAAAAAAGATTTAGCCGCGGCACGCTACAACGTGTTGCTTGGTCAACTCAAGCTTCGTCAAGCTAATGGCAGCTTAAAGGAGGCAGACCTTAGCACCATTAATACGCTACTTGCAAAGTAATTAACGTAATAAGTTTTGAATGGCGATGGCTGTCTTGGCTGCCGCGCCTCGGTGTTTAGCCACAAAACTGTATGCCGCATTTTTATTAAAGCCGTTGGGCGCGCATAGCGTCAAACTACAGCCAATTGCCTTTTCTAGTGACTCAACCCGAAAGGCAACACTGGCTTCTTCGGCAAGCAATGAGGCGTCTTCAAAATTAAACGTATGCGGCCCCATCACAACGGGACAACCGCAAGCCAGTATTTCAATTAAGTTTTGCCCGCCCAGTTTTTCAAAGCTTCCGCCTAAAAGTGCGGCGCTTGCAAGGCCGCAATAAAACACCATCTCACCTAAGCTATTTCCTAGCCAAACTGCATCATCCGTTTCGCTCATTGGCCAATGCCCGCGCCTTGCGACAACAAATCCTGCCGCCTCAATTAGCTCGGCAACCGCATCAAATCGCTGCGGATGGCGCGGCACGATTAGCCAATGTGCGCTTGCGCGAACCTTATCTGGCAATGCTTTTAAGCAATTTAGAAAAAATTCTTCTTCGCCTTCTCGTGAACTAGCGAAGAGAATGACGGGCTTGTAAAGCCCACTTCGCATTTCTTGTGCTTTGACCAACTGATCGGCGTTTGGAGTGATATCAAACTTTAAATTACCAAATACCCCATCGACTTTGGCACCAATACGCTTTAGCCGTGCAGCATCGTCTGAGGTTTGCGCGTAGATTCCTGCGAGGTTACGGTATGCCTCTGTGGCGAGCCATTTCAGACGCAGGGTTTGCTTGAGTGACTTTTCGCTCATCCGCGCATTGACAAGCAAAACGGGAACATTGAAAGTCTTAGCACTAGCAATTAGGTTGGGCCAAACTTCCGTTTCTAACAAAATCCCTAGGTGCGGTTTAAAGTGCGTCAAAAATCGTTGTGTCGCCCCTCGACTATCCCACGGCTGCCAAACTTGCAAGTCATTACTTTGCAACAATTTGCCCCCTTCAGCGCGACCTGTTGCGGTGCCGTTTGTGAGTAACAGCCGCATATGAGGAAAAACGCTGCGCAACTCCTTCAGGAGAATCGCTGCAGCACGTGTCTCACCAAGTGATACCGAATGAATCCAAATCAGTGGGCGTGTTCCATCCGCCGCATAGGCTTCGTATCTGCCAAAACGTTCATTAATATGTTCACCATAACCTGGCTCCAAAGCCGCCCGGCGGCGAACCTTACGGCGCACGAAGGGCTGCATCAACCACGTCACAAACGAATAAAGCGTGCGTATCACCTAGCTGTCTCTACCTTCATCCATGCTTGCTGCACATCTTCCACGCTAGGCGTATAGGTTCCACCCAACGCCACCTGATGAGAGCTACCGACTGGCCCCGCACGCCAAGCTCTATCTTGGCTAAAGATTTGCACATGCGGTAAATTTAGCGCGACAGCTAAATGAGAGAGCCCAGAATCAACTCCGATGACGCCGTGGCACGTTGCCATTACATCAAGCAGCTCGGGCAATCCCATGCGAGGCAAAATTTCCGCATCGCGTGGAATGCGAGCCTTTACACTTTGGCATAAGTCCAATTCACGTGCATTGCTTTGCGGTAAAAGTATGCGATGAGATTGATGCTCGGTCAATAGAGCACTCAAGTCTTCCCATTGATGTCTAGGCCACTCGTTATCTAAGCGTGTTGTTCCATGCGTCAACATAATTGTGTGGCTAGCAGGATCGCGCGGCGGCAGATCTTTGAAGACCGTTCTAGGCGCTCCCTGTGGAACATAACCTAATAATTTACTGGCGAGCAACCGAGTCCGTGCTACAGCATGAATCCGCGCTGGCATAGTTTGATTATTTTTTAGTAAAAACTTGACTGGCCACTCATAGCTACAGGCTTCACTTTTATTTGCAAAACTGCCTCGCAACCCTTCAGAGGCGAGGCTTGCCATACGTGCAACAAGGGCTGACTTAATCAGCCCTTGGCAATCAATGATGACGTCGTATGTTGTTGCATGTAATATTTTTTTAAACGCCCGCCGCTCATGCTGCGTTGTGCGCGAAAACCAGGTTTTTCTCCAACGTCGCAGCGCTATTGGAATCACATGACGCACACCTTGCACACGCGCAACTAGCGGTGCAAAAGACTCCTCGACGACCCAATCAATTTTTGCCTCAGGATATGCGCTTAAGACATCTGCAACCACTGGCATTGTTTGAATGACATCGCCTAGTGATGACAGCTTGACAATCAAAACGTTCATGAATGCTGGAATTCCCGCACTCAATGACCAGCAGCAAAGCTCACATCTGATTTCACAGTTTGAAGCAAGGACATCATGTCAGCCTGAATGCGATGAAGCGCTGCCTCGGTATGCCCTTCAAAACGCAAAACAAGAACAGGCGTGGTGTTCGAAGCACGAATTAAACCAAACCCATCAGACCAATCGACCCGCATGCCATCAATTGGATTGATCGTGGCATTTGCAAATGGCGCGTAGGTCTTGGCTAAATCTTGCAACTGCGCGACCAGTTTTGGTGGCTCACCTTCGCTACAAGCAACGTTTAACTCAGGGGTAGAGAAGCTAGTTGGCAGTGCATTCAAAACGGCATTGGCATCAGGGCTTGCGCTCAAAATCTCCAAGAGTCTTGTGCCCGCATACGTGCCATCATCAAATCCATACCAACGCTCTTTAAAGAAGATATGTCCACTCATCTCACCACCCAGCGCCGCTTGAGCTTGTCCGTCTGGTCGCACGGTTGCAGCATCAATTTCACGCATCTTTGCTTTAATGAGCGAATGCCCCGTTTTAAACATCAATGCTTTTCCACCAACTGCTTCAATTGCCGGCGCTAAACGCTGTGTGCACTTCACATCAAACAAAATGGTTGCGCCAGGCACACGACTCAAGACATCTTGAGCGAACAGCATCATTTGACGATCGGGGTAAATGTTATTGCCGCCTTTGGTGACGATACCAAGACGATCACCGTCGCCATCAAATGCTAAGCCTAACTCAGCATCTGAGTTTTTGAGTGCGGCAATTAAATCGCGTAAATTTTCAGGCTTGCTTGGATCTGGATGATGATTAGGGAAGTTGCCATCGACCTCGCTAAAGAGCTCAATCACTTCACAACCAAGCGCTCGGAAAATGCCTGGCGCCGATGCCCCTGCAATGCCATTACCCGAGTCAACCACAATTTTCATGGGGCGCTTCAGTTTTATATCGCCCGTAATGCGGTCTGTGTATGCCTTATCTACACTGACTTGTGAAACCTTACCTGTCGCAGGCAGGGTCCACATTGACTCCTCCATCATGCGCCGAAGTGTTTGGATTTCGTCACCGTAAATTGCACGGCCGCCCAGCACCATCTTAAAACCGTTGTAGTCACGCGGGTTATGACTTCCTGTGATTTGAATGCCGCTTTTGCATAACGTGTTCGCAGCAAAATAAAGCATCGGGGTTGTGACCATGCCAACATCAATCACATCCACACCTGCTTCGCAAAGCCCATGAATCAATGCTTGCGCTAAATCAGCGCCCGACAAGCGGCCATCACGCCCGACAGCAATCGTACGCTCTCCTTGCTTGATCGCGTGCGTACCAAATGCGCGCCCAAGCCTGCGTGCAATCTCTGGATTCAACGCGGTTGGTGTGATACCTCGAATGTCATAGGCTTTAAAAATGCTGGGATCAAGTTTCATAGGTAGGGGGCTTTCATTTTTGATGACTAAGTGCGTTGCTAACTAATTTTGACGTAATGTCCACGATGCGAATCATACGCTCGTACGGCATCCGAGTTGGGCCAATCACTCCTAGTGTGCCAACAATTTGTCCATCAACTTTGTACGGAGCACTCACAACTGAAAGCTCCTCAAAAGGAACGATATGACTCTCTCCGCCAATATAAATGCGTACGCCTTGCGCCTGAGCAGACGTATCCAACAAATGCAAGAGCTGCGTTTTTTGCTCAAACATATCAAATGTGCGACGCAATTGGTTCATGTCACCCGCAAAATCTGAAACCGAAAGCAAATTACGTTCGCCCGAAATAACAACTTCGTCCGCAGGCTGACTCATGGCATCAGAGCTGGCTTGAACAGCAACCTGCATCAACGTCGCAATTTCACCTTGCAGCGATTTAAGCTCAGCTTTAAGTTGCTTGCGCACTTGCTCCATCTCCAGCCCAGCATAGTTGGCGTTCAAATAATTAGAGGCTTCGATCAACTGGCTTTGTGAATAATCTGTCGGTGTAAAAATAACACGGTTTTGCACGTCGCCTTCTGGCGAAACAATAATGACCAAGTAACGCTTTTCGGACAAGCGCAAAAACTCAATGTGCTTAAAAATAGCACTGCGCTTAGGTGCTAGAACAACGCCGACAAATTGAGACAGGCTAGACAGTAAGTTCGCAGCGTTTGCAATGACCTTTTGCGGCTGCTCTGCAGCAAGCTCGGATGGCATGCCAGACAAGCCATCGCGCTGTACTGTTAGCATGGAATCGACAAACAAACGATAGCCACGCGCTGTAGGAACACGCCCCGCAGATGTGTGTGGACTCACAATCAAGCCAAGATCTTCTAGATCTGCCATTACATTGCGAATAGTAGCTGCTGACAGCTCTAAGCCTGGTGCTTTGGAGAGTGTGCGCGAACCAACGGGTGTACCGTCGGCGATATAGCGCTCGACTAGCGTTTGAAGTAGGAGTTTGGCGCGATCATCTAACATAGTTCGCTAGATTATCACTGGACTGGCTCAGCTCGATCAGCGCAATGGAAGTGCAGTGCGCTGATCAGTTCACCTTATTTTTTATCGCGAAAACGACGTAGCGCTGCAAACTGAGCAGCAAGTACAGCCAACTCAGACTGCGCTTTAGCTAGATCGATATCGCTCTTCGCATTTTTAAGCGCTTCTTCTGCAGCAATCTTTGCTGCATTCGCTTTTTCTTCGTCAAGGTCTTTACCACGAACAGCCGTATCAGATAGCACAGTCACGCAGTTGGGTTGAACTTCTAACATGCCGCCTGCAACGAAAATGAATTCTTCGCCGCCATCCGCTGTTTCAATACGCACAGTACCAGGACGAATACGCGTAATCAAGGGTGTATGGCGCGGCTTGATACCAAGCTCGCCCACCTCGCCTGGCAAAGCAACAAAAGTCGCTTCGCCAGAGTAAATGGACTCTTCAGCGGATACAACGTCAACGTGTATCGTGTTCATGGTTAGACCTTCTTAGCTTTTTCGATGGCTTCGTCAATCGTGCCCACCATATAAAACGCTTGCTCTGGCATGTGGTCACACTCGCCATTCACAATCATTTTGAAGCCGCGAATCGTCTCGGCCAAGGTCACGTACTTACCAGCAGTACCGGTAAAGACTTCAGCAACGTGGAACGGCTGCGACAAGAAACGTTGAATCTTACGAGCACGTGCCACAGCCAATTTGTCTTCTGGTGCGAGTTCGTCCATGCCCAAAATAGCGATGATGTCGCGCAGCTCTTTGTAGCGCTGTAGCGTACCTTGCACGGCACGTGCTGTGCTGTAGTGATCATCACCCACAACCAATGGGTCGAGCTGACGGCTTGTAGAGTCAAGTGGATCAACCGCTGGATAGATACCTAAAGCGGCGATGTCACGCGACAACACAACCGTAGAGTCCAAGTGAGCGAACGTCGTCGCAGGTGACGGATCGGTTAAGTCATCCGCTGGCACGTAAACGGCTTGGATGGAGGTAATAGAGCCAACTTTCGTTGATGTAATACGCTCTTGCAAACGACCCATCTCTTCAGCCAGCGTTGGTTGGTAACCCACAGCAGAAGGCATACGGCCCAAGAGCGCAGACACTTCAGTACCAGCCAATGTGTAACGGTAAATGTTGTCCACGAAGAACAAAACGTCTTTGCCTTCGTCACGGAACGATTC
>CANBRV010000034.1 GCA_947372005.1 Comamonadaceae bacterium
CAGCTTCATTTCACGCAGCCATGCAATGACGAACGTGAGGTACACGATATAGCCCACGCCATACAAAAAATACGCCCACGTCACCGTTTGAAATGGCCGCCATGGCATGGGTTCAAGATTTTTATTGCCGGGCGCACCGCCAATTTGCAAAGCCAATTTGGATGGCCATAGTGCCAGCACAAGCCCTGCCGCACCCAAGAGCAACCAGCCCAGAGGCCATGTCCAGTCTTGGTTCAGCACAGGGTAGATAAGCAAGCCACTGGTTGCGATGCCAAGCCCACCGCCTGCATAGTAGATGGCAATAGCAGACGCGGATTTGGCGGGCTCGTTGCTGTACTTGGCTGCAATCAATGCCCCGCCGCAGGCAAATACCCATGCAGAACCAACGCCGCAAATAAAACGCAAAAACATCATGGTGGGCAACTCGCGCGTGAGTCCGCACAGTAACAACGTCGCTACCGCAATCACTAATCCCCAGACAAACAGTAGCGCAGGCTTGGTACGCGACAGTAACACCATCCCAAGCAATGCACCAATGCCGTAGCCCGCAGAGTTAGCCGTATTGAGCCATCCCGACAGCGCGTAGTCCCAGCGCAAATCGTCCCGCATGACGGGCAGCAAGAGCGCGTAGGCAAAACGCCCAAAACCGTTCACCACAGCGACTGCAGCCGCAAAAATCACGGCAACACGCAAAGAAGGCAAAGAAGTTGAGTCATTTGTCATATAGAGGAGTCTAGCCGCTAGAACAGATAAAATAGGGTGGAAATTTCTCAACCTCAACACCCTTAGGATCGATATGGCTGCCAGCAAATCAAAAATCATCTACACCCTTACAGACGAAGCGCCTTTGCTGGCCACCAGCTCGCTCCTGCCTATCATTCGCACCTTTGCTGCACCGGCTGATATTGAAGTCGCGACCAGCGACATCTCGGTGGCAGCACGTGCATTGGCGCAGTTCCCTGAGTGCTTAAAGCCCGAGCAGCAAATGCCTGACACACTGACTGAGCTTGGCAAACTCACACATCTGTCTAGCACCAACATCATCAAATTACCCAACATCAGCGCATCGGTTGGACAGTTAGTCAGCGCCATTAAAGAGTTGCAATCACAGGGCTATGCAATCCCTGACTACCCAGAAGCGCCGAAAACAGAAGAAGAAAAAGCGATTAAAGCCAAATATGGCCGCTGTATCGGTAGCGCGGTCAATCCTGTCCTGCGCGAAGGCAATTCAGATCGCCGTGCGCCTAAAGCTGTCAAAGAATACGCACGCAAAAACCCGCACAGCATGGCCGAGTGGAGCCAAGCCTCGCGCTCGCACGTCTCCCACATGCACGCTGGTGATTTCTATCATGGCGAAAAATCCATCACGCTAGATAAAGCACGTGACGTCAGGATGGAGCTCATCACCAAGACTGGCAAAACGATCGTGCTGAAGCAAAAAGTATCTTTGCTAGATAGAGAAATCATTGACAGCATGTACATGAGCAAAAAAGCGCTGGTCGAGTTTTATGAAAAAGAAATTGACGACGCATTCAAGACAGGTGTGATGTTCTCGCTGCACGTCAAAGCAACCATGATGAAGGTCTCGCACCCTATCGTATTTGGTCACTGCGTCAAGATTTTTTACAAAGATGCCTTTGCCAAACACGGCAAGCTGTTCGATGAGCTGGGCGTCAATGTCAATAACGGCATGGCCGACCTGTACACCAAGATTGCCACACTGCCGCAATCCAAGCAAGACGAAATCAAGCGTGACTTGCACGCTTGTCACGAAGGCCGCCCAGAGCTTGCCATGGTGGATTCTGCCAAAGGCATCACCAACTTCCACTCGCCTAACGATGTGATTGTGGATGCCTCTATGCCCGCCATGATTAGAAATGGCGGCAAGATGTGGGGCGCAGACGGCCGCTTGAAAGACGTGAAGGCTGTCATGCCCGAATCGACATTTGCGCGCATCTACCAAGAAATCATCAACTTTTGCAAATGGCATGGCGCCTTTGATCCAAAGACCATGGGCACGGTGCCCAACGTTGGTTTGATGGCGCAGCAAGCCGAGGAATACGGCTCGCACGACAAGACCTTTGAAATTACTGAAGCAGGTACGGCCAACATCGTCGACATCGCATCGGGCGAAGTACTTCTCTCGGAAGAGGTGGAAGCCGGCGACATCTGGCGTATGTGTCAGGTAAAAGACGCTGCGATTCGCGACTGGGTCAAACTTGCCGTGACCCGCGCCCGCAACTCAGGTATGCCGGTGGTGTTTTGGCTAGACCAATACCGTCCGCACGAAGCGCAACTCATTACCAAGGTCAAGATGTATCTGCACGAACACAATACGGCAGGGCTCGACATCCAAATCATGAGCCAAGTCCGCGCCATGCGCTTTACGCTAGAGCGCGTGGCACGTGGTCTTGACACAATTTCTGCCACAGGCAACATCCTGCGCGACTACCTCACCGACCTCTTCCCCATCATGGAACTAGGAACCTCCGCCAAGATGCTCTCCATCGTGCCACTGATGGCGGGCGGCGGCATGTACGAAACAGGCGCGGGCGGATCGGCACCTAAGCACGTACAGCAATTAGTCGAAGAAAACCACCTGCGCTGGGACAGCTTGGGCGAGTTCTTGGCGCTGGCTGTCAGTATGGAAGATTTGGGTATCAAAACGGGCAACGCCAAAGCCGTGTTGCTTGCCAAAACACTCGATACGGCTACTGGTAAATTGCTTGAGCACGATAAGGGCCCAAAGACGCGCACGGGTCAGCTAGATAACCGTGGCAGCCACTTCTACTTGGCGATGTACTGGGCTGAAGCCTTGGCTGCGCAAACGGAAGACTTGGAGCTGCAAGCGCGTTTTGCGCCACTCGCAAAAGCACTGTCAACCAACGAGCAAAAGATCGTCGACGAACTAGCTGCCGTGCAAGGCAAAGCTGTGGATATCGGTGGCTACTATCACCCAGACCCAGCCAAGACAGCTGCCATCATGCGTCCAAGCGCCACGTTTAACGCGGCGCTGGCAGCGGCTTAAACATTTGTCATCCCCGCGCAGGCGGGGATCTATCAACATTGCATAATCAAACGCAATGAATGCAGTAGAAATTGAAGCCGCCATATCAGACTTGGCCTTAGAGCCGTTTGACAAGGCGGCTTTTCCGTTTGCGTTTTTGGAAGCCTTCGGTCACAAAGACACCACAATCAAGCGCCTTAAAAGCGGCAACAACAATGCTTCAGATGTAACAGATGGCGTGCTGCTACGCAACAACATCCACCTACTGAGTTGCGAGCAAGGCAAGGTAGGCGATGCACTGGGCGCCCTACGCGCAAGCCCCGCCACCGCACGCGCCAAAGCCAAATTCATCCTAGCCACCGATGGGCAAACCATCGAGGCCGAAGACCTTATTGGCGGCGACACGCTGACTTGCACGTTCACCGAGCTACCCAATCACTTCGGTTTCTTCCTCTCGCTGGCGGGCATCTCCACCATCAAAGAGATCAAAGACAACCCCATCGACGTGCGCGCCACGGGGCGGCTGAACAAGCTTTACGTCGAGCTGCTCAAAGAAAACCCAGACTGGGCTGCGCCTGATCGCCGCCACGACATGAACCACTTTATGGCAAGGCTCGTGTTTTGCTTTTTTGCCGAAGACACCAACATCTTTCTTGGCGAAGGCACGTTCACCAAAACCATCCAACAGATGAGCGATGCCGATGGTGGTAACACGCACGAGGTCATGTCCGAAATCTTCTTGTCCATGAACACGCCCACCCGCGTGGGCGACAAGCTGGACGACCGCTACCGCAAGGCCGCAGGGCTGCGCCCGTGGGCAGACCAGTTCCCCTACGTCAACGGTGGACTGTTTTCGGGCAGTACCGAAGTGCCCCGCTTCACCCGCATGGCTCGCACCTACCTGCTGCACGCGGGCAGCCTCAGGTGGCGCGAAATCAACCCCGACATCTTCGGCTCCATGATTCAAGCCGTGGCAGACGACGACGAGCGCGGGGCGCTGGGGATGCACTACACCAGTGTGCCCAATATTTTGAAAGTACTCAATCCGCTGTTTCTGGATGAGCTACGCGCACAGTTAGAGCTGGCAGGCGACAACAAAGCCAAACTGCTAAACCTACGCAAGCGCATGGCACGCATCCGCGTGTTCGACCCCGCGTGCGGTTCGGGCAACTTCTTGGTGATCGCCTACAAACAAATGCGCGAGATTGAGGCCGTCATCAATGCCCGCAGAGGCGAAGACCATAACAAGAGCGAGCTACCTCTCACCAACTTTAGAGGCATAGAACTGCGCGACTTCCCAGCAGAAATTGCAAGGCTCGCCCTCATCATTGCCGAGTTCCAATGCGACGTGAAATACCGTGGACAAAAAGACGCGCTACTAGAGTTTTTGCCCCTCAACGCTGAGAACTGGATTGTCTGCGGCAACGCCCTGCGGCTAGATTGGCTGTCCATCTGCCCGCCCACGGGCACGGGCGTGAAAGTGGTTGGCGACGACCTGTTCAACACCCCGCTAGACCAGACGGAGATTGACTTTGCGAATGAGGGCGGAGAGACCTACATTTGCGGCAACCCGCCTTATCTTGGCAGCAGATGGCAAACAGAAGAACAAAAAAATGACTTGCAAGGGATTTTTAATTACCGTTGCAAGAATTGGAAATCATTAGATTACGTTGCAGGCTGGTTTATGAAGGCGGCAGACTTTGGTGTGACAGCTCAAACTTCTATCGCTTTTGTTGCTACTAATTCCATTTGCCAGGGCATTCAAGTCCCTGTCTTGTGGCCTTTAATTTTTGCTAGCGGGTATGAAATATTTTTTGCGTACACCAACTTTAAATGGCAAAACCTTGCCAGCCATAACGCAGGCGTGACAGTTGCAATTGTTGGTCTAAATAAAGAAAAAGGGGGGAAACGACGTTTATTTACACTCGCAGATGACGGAAGTTTAGTGGTTAAGGATGCTACAAATATCAACGCCTATTTGGTATCAGCTGCCAATATTGCATTAGAAAAAATTGGACACCCAATCGGACCGCAAGCGGAAATGACATTCGGCAATACGCCTATTGACGGTGGGCACTTGCTATTGACTGTTGATGAGGTTAATGCGCTTGGTTTGAGTTCTGCACAATCTGAGCGATTTGTGAAAAAAATTTATGGCTCGACAGAATTTATCAACGGTTTGCAGCGGTATTGTTTGTGGATTGAAGACAAGCATTTGGATGAAGCCATGCGTATCCCTGTTGTGCGCAATCGAATTGATAGTGTTAGAAACTTGAGATTGAATGGCGGGACGACCGCTAAAGAAATTGCTTCAAAGTCACACCAATTTCAAAGGACGACCAGAGGGAAACTCCACACAATTGTCATCCCGCGAGTAAGTTCTGAAAATCGTCCTTTTTTGCCCGTTGGTTTGCTTGAAGGATCCGCAATTGTCAGCGACCGCAACTTCGCACTCTACGACGCGCCCCTCTGGAACATGGCGCTCATCGCCTCGCGCCTGCACTGGGTTTGGATTGGCACGGTTTGCGTTCGGATGCGGACCGATTTTTCGTACTCCAACACCCTAGGCTGGAACACCTTCCCCGTGCCGCTGCTGACCGAGCAAATGAAGTCGGATTTAACGGAGTGCGCTGAGAACATTTTGCTGGCGCGGGAGAGTCACTTTCCTGCCACGATTGCTGATTTGTACGACCCCGAGACCATGCCCGAAAACTTGCGCCATGCGCATGAGCGCAACGACGAGGTGCTGGAGCGGATTTATATTGGGCGGCGGTTTAAGAACGATACCGAGCGGCTGGAGAAGTTGTTTGAGCTTTATACGAAGATGACGGCGGCGGGAGCTAGGCCTAAATCGGCTGCGGCAAAGAAAGGTAAAAAGAATGAGTAGCTTAATTATTTACACCTCTGACGACGGCAATACCCGCATCAACCTGAGGGTGGATGCCGACAGCATTTGGCTGAGTCAACTAGAAATTGCGGAGCTTTTTCAAACAACCAAGCAAAACGTGAGTTTGCACGCCAAAAACATTATTAAAGAGGGTGAACTGAGTGCTGATTCAGTTGTCAAGGATTCCTTGACTACTGCCGCTGATGGCAAAAACTACCGAATGCAACTCTATCATTTGGAACTCATCCTCGCCATTGGCTACCGTATTCGCTCACCTCGCGGAACGCAATTTCGCCAGTGGGCGAGCAAGCATCTGAAGGAGTTTTTGGTCAAAGGCTTCGTGATGGACGATGAGCGGCTCAAAAACCCAAAGGCTTGGGATCACTTTGATGAGTTGCTGGCGAGAATTCGTGAAATTCGCGTCTCGGAGATGCGCTTTTATCAAAAAATTCGGGATCTTTTTTCGCTCTCATCAGACTACCGTATCACCGAAGCGCAAACCCATGTGTTTTTTGCCGAAGTGCAAAACAAGCTGCTGTTTGCGGCAACAGGCAACACCGCCGCCGAACTGGTGGTTAAACGCGCTGATCCGCAAAACCCCAATATGTCACTGACCAATTGGAGTGGTTCACGTGTGCGCAAGCAAGATGTGATCGTCGCCAAAAACTACCTGACCGAAGACGAAGTCGATACGCTTAATCGGTTGGCTGTGATCTTTTTAGAACAAGCCGAGCTACGAGTGAAGCAGCAGAAAGATCTGACACTAGATTTTTGGCGCAGCCATGTAGATGGCATGCTGGCATTTAACGGGCAAGCAGTGCTCAGCAATGCGGGCGCCATGAGTCATGATGCAATGGTGAGCATTGCACACGAGCGGTACGAATCCTTTAATGAGCAACGCCGTGCCGCCGCCGCATTGGCAGCGGATGCTGCCGATTTACAAGAGATTGAGGCAATTGAAAAGAAAGCGCAGCATCACGTGCAGTTGAGTTCTACTACCTAACGATTTCTGACATATGAAAATCCATAAATCAGAAAGACTATGTTTTTTTGACATAACAATTTAGGTATCCAACATGACAACCTACACCGTCCCATCGGTCTCCATCGCTACCGCCCGCACGGGCGCATCTAGCAAACCCAACGCCTTGGGTATGCGTACCATGCAAGAGCGTGCCTACGCCAAGCGGGGTGAGCAGTACTTGCTAATTAAGTCGCCACCCGCCTCGGGCAAGTCACGAGCGCTGATGTTTATTGCGCTGGACAAGCTACATAACCAAGGCCTCGCGCAAGCCATCATCGTGGTGCCTGAGCGCTCCATTGGCTCTAGCTTTGCGGACGAACCTTTAAGCCAGCACGGGTTTTATTGGGATTGGGCGGTCGCGCCGCAGTGGAATTTGTGCAACGCACCAGGCGCAGATGATCCTAAAGTTGCCAAGTCAAAAGTGAAGGCCGTGGGTGAGTTTTTGGCAAGCACAGACAAAATTTTGGTTTGCACGCACGCCACGTTTCGTTTTGCGGTAGAGGAACTCGGTCTTGCTGTGTTCGATAACCGATTGATTGCGATTGATGAATTTCATCACGTCTCTAGCAGCCCCGACAACAAATTAGGCAACCAATTGGGAGAACTAATCGCACGGGACAAAGCGCACGTGGTGGCGATGACGGGGTCGTACTTTCGCGGGGATAGTGCGGCGGTGTTGGCACCGTCTGACGAAGCCAAATTTGAAACCATCACTTACACGTACTACGAGCAATTGAATGGTTATCAATGGCTCAAGTCACTCGATATTGGTTACTTTTTTTACTCGGGCGGCTACACAGATGCGGTTGGCAAGGTGCTCAACCCCGCCCTCAAAACGATTGTCCACATCCCGAATGTGAATGCTAAAGAAAGCATGAAAGACAAACAGCGAGAGGTAAGTGACATCATGAATAGTCTGGGAGGGTGGAAGGGGACTGATCCCCTCACAGGCTTTCATCTCGTCGAAGCGAAAGACGGCAGGATGCTCAAAGTGGCTGACTTGGTGGACGACAGCGATGCCACTAAGCGCTCCAAAATACTGACGGCACTGAAAGATCCTGCGCAAAAAGACAATCGTGATCACGTAGACATCATCATTGCGCTGGGCATGGCAAAAGAAGGCTTTGATTGGATTTGGTGCGAGCACGCACTGACCATTGGATATCGCAGCAGTCTGACTGAGATTGTGCAAATTATTGGTCGTGCCACAAGGGATGCGCCAAACAAAGAACGAGCACGCTTTACCAATTTAATTGCCGAACCAACGGCCGACCAAACACTGGTTGCCGAGGCGGTGAACGATATGCTCAAGGCCATTTCTGCCAGTTTGCTGATGGAGCAAGTACTCAGCCCAAGGTACGACTGGACACCCAAAAATGCAGGCGCAAAAGTAGGTTTTGATTACGGTGAAAACGGCTACCAGAATGATGCGCCTAACGTAGGCATCAATGCGGAAACAGGCGAAATCCACCTTGAGATCAATGGGCTTAAAACACCGCAAAGCCCTGAGGCAACGCGCATCTGCAAAGAAGATTTGAATGAAGTCGTGACTAGCTTTTTGCAAGATACGCGCACCCTAGAGCGCGGCTTGTTTGACAAGGAAAACACAATCCCCGAAGAGCTGACACAGCTTCGCATGGGAAAAATTGTGAGCGAGCGTTACCCAGAGCTCACCGCTGCTGACCAAGAGGCCGTTAGGCAGCACGCCGTTGCAGCCATTAATATCACTCAGCAAGCCAAGCTGATGATGGCGCAGGCTGATGTGATAGCGGCAAACGCAAGTGACGTGCTGGATGGAGCACTGGCGGTCAATACGTCCTTTATTGATGGTGTACGTAAGTTTATGAATGTGCGTGATTTGGACATTGACCTGATTGATCGCATCAATCCGTTTGATGCGGCGTATGCGATCTTGGCAAAATCCATGAATGAAAAAACGCTTCGGCAAGTCCAGACCAGTATTGCGGGTAAGAAAGCCAACATACCTGAAGACGAAGCCCTTTACTTGAGCAATCGCGCAGTGAAGTTTTTAAACGAACGTGGACGCATGCCCGATCTTCAATCTGCTGATGCTTATGAGCAGCGCATGGCTCAAGGCGTCGCTGCCTACAAACGTTATGTTGTTCAAGCCAAGGCAAAGCAACATGGATGAGCTGAGCGGCGAAGCGTTATTGGCAGCGTTGGGCATTGACCTCACGCCCGAAAAAACCAGCAGTAAAACCCCGCGCGAAGAACGCTTGATCGCGGGTTTTGAAGATATTGTGCGCTTCTATGAGCAGCATGGTCGCGTCCCGAGGCACGGCGCAGGTAGCGATGTTTTCGAGCGCCTCTATGCGGTGCGTTTGGAGCAATTGCGCAAACTGCCAGATGCACAGTCATTACTCACACCGCTTGACCGTTTTGGGCTTTTATCAGGTGCAGCGTCAACAGCCAACGAGGTAACTCATATCAGCGGCGATGCGCTGCTAGCAGCGCTGGGTTTTGGCGATGATGACAACGCTGGCAGTCTTGATCAGGGTGACATCACCCAACTGCACCATGTGCGCTCGCACCTTGATCGGCGCGAAGCGGAAGAAATTGCTAACCGCGTGCGCTGCTCTGATTTTGAGCAGTTCAAGCCCCGCTTTGAGCAAGTCGAGCAAGACCTGAAATCAAACGTTAGAACAACACTTCGCTTTGGACGTGATGCCAGCATCGAGCTTGGCAATTTCTTTATTTTGGATGGGCAAATCGCCTATGTCGCTGAAGTGGGCGAGATCATCAAAACCGCAAGCAGTGGCCACGACGATGCGCGGCTACGCGTGATTTATAGCAATGGCACAGAGAGTAATTTACTGCTGCGCTCCTTGCAAAAAGCGCTTTACAAAGACGAGACGGGGCGACGCGTCACCGAGCCAAACATGGGGCCGCTGTTTGGCGATACCCCTGAATCAGACGACATTGCAAGCGGCACCATTTATGTGCTCCGCAGCTTGTCCACTCATCCTTACGTGGCAGAGCATCGCGAGCTCATTCACAAAATTGGCGTGACGGGCGGCAAAGTGGAGACTCGTATCGCCGCAGCCGAAAAAGATGCGACCTATCTATTGGCTGAGGTCGATATCGTTGCAACCTACAAACTGCACAACATCAACCGCACCAAGCTAGAAAACCTTATTCACCGCCTATTTGGCGCAGCGCAGTTGGACTTAACCATCGAAGACCGTTTCGGCAACCCCGTGAGACCAAGAGAGTGGTTTCTAGTACCACTGCATGTCATTGATGAAGCCGTTGGACGTATCCAAGATGGTTCTATTACGAAGGTGATCTACGATCCTAAAACGGCAAGCCTTTTACCCTTCAAACCCTAGCATTCAAGCCTTAGAATAGACCGCTTGGGGCTGCACTGGTTTCGACGTGGGTACGGACGCGCAGCAGGGCATGTCGAGCTTGATTCACGCTCGTAAAAATCGATTCAAAAAACTAACTGCAAACGACGAACGTTTCGCACTCGCTGCTTAATTGCCAGTGAGCTCTACAACAGCAGGCCGATGGGCTGGGCAAGGGTGATTTAGCAATAGATCGTCCAGGCTGTGGAGTCATTCTCATCGGCTGGTTCGCATCTGGGCGCCTTAGATGCGGGCAAGAAAATAGGACGCTGGCGAACCCTGTAGCGTGTTGCTGCGCGACAAGGTAAGTGAGATCTAAATCAGACGACTAAACATGTAGAACTGTGCGAAAAAGTCTTGCGGACGGGGGTTCAAATCCCCCCAGCTCCACCATATATTTACTCTGGCAACCCTGCTTTACGCGCGGCTGGCAGGTATTTCATCTCAAACCACTCCTTGTATGCGGCGGGCGATGATGGCATTGGTTTTCTGAATTGCGTTAACTTAAAGTTCGGGTCTACGCGGACTAAGTCTGCTACCACCTCGCGAGCCTTAGCATCGTTCCCTTTAAGCGTATACGCAATGGCAAGGTAAGCATATGAATCGGTCAACAGTCGATTCGCCTCTAATGTCCTTTGTGCCCACTCGATTGTTGCATCAATGTCACCATAGATAAAACTCGCACGCGTCATGCCAAGCAATACGAGTTCAGACGGATGTTTGGGATCGAGACTAATAGCGTGCGTCAACAGCTCGATAGCCCGTTTGGATTCACCCGATTGGACAAGCATCGCGGCCACATAGTTATAAGCAATTGGGTTTTTAGGCTCTAACGAAAGCCATGTTTCCGAAGCGCGACGCGCACCAGCATAGTCATCGTGCGTAGTGGCATACAAAGCCATGAGGGAATAGCTGGCTGGATTATTAGGGTCAAGTTCTTTACTTTTTAAATTGAGTTCGCGCCCTTCTGAGAATTTCTGCTCTTTGACTTCTGGGGTCAGTTGACGTCCAAAATTAAACGCTTGCAGTGTTAATGTCCGTGCCAGACCAAATACCGCGCTGGCATTATTCGGCTCCAGCACCAGCACTTGGCGGTACCAATCCTCTGCCTGCTGGTGGTTTTTTAGTGACTGTGGCTGCAAGAAAACTGCCCTTGCACGAAGCATCAAATCAGCCACCTTAGGCGCACTCTTGCGCGTCTCACTCTCGCGAGCCACAACGACGACCATTTCACGGTCAATGCTATTGACCACGGCCGTAGTGACCTTATCTTGTAATACAAACAAATGGGTCAACGCTCCAGTAAAGGTTTCACTCCAAAGTTGCGCCCCTGTCTGCGCATCAGCCAGCTGAATACTCACGCGCATGGTGTCACCGCTACTTAGCACACCGCCTTGGAGCACAAAGCGCACGCCCGCATCCTTGCCGATCTGTTGCACAGTCATCGATTTATCTTGGTAGATCAGCGCGGTAGCGGTAGGAATAATGAATGCATCGCGAATGCGCGACAAATCCGACGTCATGCTCGTGGTCAACGCATCGGCGATATAGGCTTTTTTCACGTCGCCGGTTTGGTTGGAAAACGGTAACACCAAAATGGATAAAGCTGATCTATCTACAGCAGCCGCAGCGCTAATGACGGGGGCTGCGGTGCTTTCTTTCACGGTTTGATAAGTCGTCCAATAACCAACCAGACCGCTCAAAATAGCCCCACCGCCAGCAATCGCAACAAGAATACCTTTAACGTGTTTGAGCTTCTCTATCCACCGGGCAAATCTACTAGCGCTGGGTCTGGTGACTGGATTGGACTGCGATTCTGTAGTTGCAATGGTGTTGTCAGTCATGTATTTCAGGATAACACCTTTCGCCATATTAAACTTGGCGCACATGCGTGCGACTGATTTTCTTTTCAATGTCAAATATTGGGGCTACCGTATTAATGAATACCTAATTGAGGTACTCATGGACGATGTCGCTCAAATCGCTTGGATTTTTACCTAATCCGTGCGCATCAGCCTTGAGTTGCACGCACCTTGTCATAGGCCACCAAAAGCTGCGTGTGCATCTTGCTGCCCTCCATATTGGCACCCAGCGCCCCTAAACCAAAAAAGCGATCTGCACCTTTGCCTTGGCGGTTGACTAAATGCTCTGCCGTAGCCAGTGTTTCTGCACCGTACAAAAGTAGCAAACTGTGTGCAAAAGCTTCGGGCTCTTCCATTTCAGCGTTTAGTTGCACGATGCTGGCGATACAGCGGTAGACACGGGCGCGAGGTTCAGCCATTTGACCAAACTGGCTAATCCACGCGCAGCCGTCCAAAATCGCTTCTTCATCCTCGAGTGCTAAACCCAGCAGCGCTTTGATTTCGCCCACCCTGACCGATGCCCATGTCGTGCCTGGGTCGGCAGCAAGTCCAATCAAAGTCCACAGCGGTAGCTCTTCTGCCAAGTCCAGTTCCAAAAAGGTGTCCAACAAATCGCGGCATTCGTTCTCAGTGAGTTCTGGCAAACGCAGTAGCGCAGGACGTACCAAGTTGCCTACCGTATTGTTTTGGTATTGCAACTCTTCAATCGGATAAATCTCGGACATGCCGGGTACCAAGATGCGGCAGCTGTACACGCCAAGGTGCATGAAGTCGGCGACGTAAATATCACACTGCCCCGCAGCACTCTGGCTTGCGTGTATCTTGTCCACGCACCAGTGGTAATCCTCTTCGGTGGTGTTTGAAAAGTTCCAATCGGCAAACGCATAGTCGGGCGTGCTGCGCAAGAAGTCCCAGCTAATCACACCACTAGAGTCGACAAAATGGATCTCCAAATTAGGCGCATCGGCAATCTCGGTCATGTCAAAACCGGGGGCCTCAAAGCCCGTGAGTCCATCAATGGCACGGCCTTGCAAGAGTTCGGTGAGCGAGCGCTCCAGCGCGACTTCAAAACGTGGATGTGCGCCAAAACTTGCAAAACAACCTTGATCTTTCGGGTTCACCATGGTCACGCACATCACAGGATACTGCCCGCCCAGCGACGCGTCTTTGACCAAAATGCCGTAGCCCGCATCGCGTAGACCTTTGATGCCTGCAGCAATGCGCGGATAGCGGGCAATCACATCTTCGGGTACATCGGGCAAGCAAATGCCTTCTTTGATGATGCGAAATTTGATGTCACGTTCAAAAATTTCAGCCAACGCCTGTGTGCGTGCTTCCATCAAGGTGTTGCCCGCCGACATGCCGTTGCTAACATACAAATTGCCAATTAAATTGACGGGGAAATACGCAGTCGCGTCGTCGCGCAACCGCTTGTACGGAATCGCGCAAATACCGCGCTGGTCATTGCCCGAGTTCAAATCAATCAGCTGACTTGCAAG
>CANBRV010000035.1 GCA_947372005.1 Comamonadaceae bacterium
TCTTTGTGCAGCGAATCCAAACACCATGGAGAGCGCAAAAGCAATCCATAGCACCTGGTTTGATAATGACACTACATCGATGGCAGGCATACGATCACTTTCTTATTTCAACCGAGCTAATCGATCCTTGCCAGCCACAGCCGCTTCGGACTGAGGATAGGCCTTCACCAGCTCTTCCAACGTCTTGCGAGCTGTACGTATATCCTTCAACTCAATTTGACTATTAGCCATAGCCAGCAAGGCTTCTGGCGCTTTACTTGAAGCAGAGTTGGCATCCACAGACGACTTGAAGTTGAGAATCGCTTCGCGGTAATCACGGTTTGCATACTGTGCATTACCCAGCCAAAACAAGCCTAGAGACTGATAGCCACTTTGTGGATAGCGACGCAAGAAATCAGTAAATGATTGCGTCGTTGATTTGAAATCCCCTTTACGGAAAAGCGCCAATGCCGCTTCGTATTCCTTCACTTCAGCTGGGTCAGCCACAAACTCTTTGCCGTCGGGATTCACACGCACAGGCTCCAAACGGCGCATCCGATCATCCACACCTTGCGCCAAATCACGCTGACGACGCTGAATTTCACTCACGTCTTTTGCTAACTGCTCTTGCTGCCCCACTTGCTTTGCTGCTTCGGAACGTAGCTGCTCAATTTGCGTTTGTAAGTCGAGCAAACTTCTTTTGAGCTGCGCATTGTCATCTTGTAAACCCTGAAGGCTTTGACCTTGAGTGCCTTGCAACCCCTGCAAAGCCTGCGCATCTTTAACCCGAGCTTGTTCAATAGCTTCAACTTTTTGCCGTAGATCCAGAATCGCCTTGCGCGCCTCTTCGTCATCAAACAGTCCTGCATGTCCAATGGAACTCAGCCCCATCAAACACACAAAACTAACAATATTCAACCTCAAACGTTGCCTAGATAGAGTCATAGCAGCTTGCATCAATTAACGAGCTGAGATTTCAACCCGACGATTTTGAGCACGCGCAGCATCATCCGTTCCAGGATTCGCCGCCTTTTCTTTTCCATAGCTCACTGACTCCATTTGTGCGTCTGTGACACCCAAAATAGCAAGGGCTTTTTTCACCGCATCCGCACGTTTTTGGCCAAGGGCAAGGTTGTATTCACGCCCACCCAAATCATCGGTATGGCCTGCCAGCGAAACCTTCGCACTGCGGTTTACAGCTAAACGCTTGGCATGACCTTCTAGAAGAGTTTGCGCTTCTGGCTTGACAACATAACTATCAAAATCAAAGTACACCACATTGCTTAACTCGCTTACGGTAGGAGGAGCAACCTCGACCGCCTTCACTTCACGAACACCCGTATTACCTGAGTTGGTATTGGCGGCTGGCGCAGTCACAACCGGCGGAGTGCGATCTTCAATCTTAACGGGCTCGGTCAAAGGCACCTTGGTACCACAAGCTACTAGAAAAGCAGAAAAACCAGAGAGCAAAAGTAATTTAGTACGTGTCATGAAAACTCCTATTTTAAAAAGCGTGAGATAAAAATGTTGGGGCTATTTTAAGGGGACACTTTGGAAGGCGCCCCAATCGGGCTCGCGAATATCGCCCAAGGCTGCGGTCAGTCTAGATTTGACACGTCCATCTAGCGTCGTCGTCATCAAAGCCTCCTGCCAACGACCGCCGTTAGAGATTTGTGTCGCATAGATAATTTGCTTACTATTCGCGCTGAAACTTGGGCTTTCATCTGAACCCGTATCAGTTAAAGGCGTCACCACGCCGGATGCCAAATCCTGCAGTACTAATTTAAAAGCACCGCCCACCCTTGAAATAAACGCCAGCTTATTGCCATCAGGACTAATAGCAGGCGAAATGTTGTAATTGCCAGAAAAGCTCACTCGCTGTGCCAATCCGCCATTTAAGTTCATACGATAAATCTGAGGGCTACCGCCACGGTCGCTTACAAAATAAATGCTCTGTCCATCAGGCGCGAAAACCGCCTCCGTATCAATGCTAGACGAGCTGGACAAACGGCGTGGCTCACCTGCACCAGACGCAGAGATAACAAACATTTGAGATCCACCGTCGCGACTAAGAGTGACAACCAAATTTTGCCCATTCGGTGACCAAGCTGGCGCGCTGTTAGAGCCTTTAAAATTGGCCACCACTCGCCGTCTGCCGCTAGCAACCTCGTGCACGTAGACGACAGGCTTACGCGATTCAAACGAGACATAGGCTAATTGTGCGCCGCTAGCAGACCAAGCTGGTGAAATGATGGGCTCGGCACTTGAAAGCGCAGCGCTCGCCCCCTCACCGTCGGCATCGGCGACCCAAAGCGTGAAGCGAGCTGCGGTCGTACTGCCTGTTTTGGTAATGTAGGCAATGCGCGTTGCCGCTACGCCCTTATCACCCGTTAATTTTTCATAAATCCAGTCAGCTAAGCGATGCGCGGTATAGCGCAAATCAACGCTTGTAGACACTATCGATTGCGCGCCCAACTCTATGCCGCGAACAGCATCCCAAAGCCGGCACCGCACATCAAAACGACCATCAGCCAAGCGGCTGACGCTCCCCACCAAAAGCGTATCGACTCCCGCAGCACGAATCCGAGGCCACTCAGGGCGGCTCGACTCATCTAATCCACTCGCCCCATCAATTGCGCGAAACACGCCTGAGCGCACTAAATCAGCCGCAATGATGCTGCTGAGTTTTTGCGGAGCAGCGTCCTCGCCTCTAAACAGGCTAACACTAATAGGGAGCTGTGTTGCGCCAACGCCCGAGACCTCCACACGCAGTTGCGCCCAAGCGGAATGCCCCGCCAGACCAATACCAGCAAGGCCTACAGCATATTTAAATAAATCTCTACGTGAAGAATATGTCATCATTTTTTCGATTGATTTAAGAAATACAACTGAAAATATTTATAAAAAGTAGCCTGCGCCTGCATTTGACAAACGACAAACCCAAGCGCACCATCCAAAAATCCGAAACGAATGATATAGCCTCGAATAAATGCCACGCACGAAGCCGCCATTGCGCGTCCAATGGAGACGGTTTTGCCCTCAGACTGCTTTTGCAAAGCCCAAGCTTCACTGTAAATTTTAAGCTTATCCCAGTAGTGATTAGGCGTTGGATAACTGTAGTGCAATAACGGATTTTTTAAACTCAGTATGGGCACATTTCCATGCACGGCTTGCACGCTTTCATGTACCAAATTCTCATTAAATCTAGCGCTGCCGCGACGGAATAACCGTACAACGCGGTCAGGCGACCAGCCGCAGTGCTCAATCCACTGCCCACAAAACGAAGTGCGGCGCGGCATGTCAACTAGATCGGTCGCAGCGGAAGCAGTCGCCATAACCTGCTGAATTTCAGTCGCTAGTTCAGGCGTCACACGCTCATCCGCATCAATCGAAAGCACCCAATCACCTGTGGCCAAATCAAGCGCACGATTTTTTTGCCTACCAAAACCAGGCCAATCCGAAGTCGTCGTCACCTTGGCTCCTTGATGCTGCGCAATTGCAACGGTTGAATCCGTGCTACCAGAGTCAACCACGATCCATTCGTTTGCAAACGAAACGGATGCTAAGCACGCGTCAATGTTGAGCGCTTCGTTTTTGGTGATGAGGATGACAGATAACTTCATTACGCCGATCGCATTTCTCGTACCCATCGCACAATTTGTTCGGTACATGTTTTAACGTCAATCGGCTTAACCGAAGGCTGGATGAATTTTAATGATCTGGCTTGCCAGTCCTCAAACATCTGCTGCAAGAAAACGGCAATCCCTTCGAAGTCGGTGGCTGGCGTAACGTAAAAACCATAATCTTCGCCTAATTTTTTTAACTGTGGGTTCGCATGAATCATCATCAATTGCGGACGATTAGCCCACAGGTATTCGTAAAACTTAGATGGAATGTACTCCGAACATTCATCGCTATCACCATGTGTCAAAAGCAGGCAATCCACTTGCCGCATCGCCATGTTGACTTGCTGCCGGCCAGAAAGCTTTAACGACTCGGAATATTCAATTCTGCCAAATACTTTGAGATATGGTCGGAGCTGCTGCTCGGTCACGACTTTCGTGCTCTCTGTGTCCAATTGCGCACCATAGATTTGAATCGTCACTTGCGCGGCTGCTGCTGGGTGTACTTTTGCCCACACCGCAAAACCCATCAAAAAATATTTGAGTGAGCGTGTGTTTGAGAGCGAGCCAAAATGCGCCAAATTGCATCGATCACCTGGCGCGTATTGCACCATCGGCACATCGGGGGGCTCTGCACCAGGCATCAAGCAATCAAGTTTAGCTGTCGCAAGAGGATGGCGCGCCCTGCCCTTTGCCAGTGCGCCTTCTGTAAACCACCAAGCGATATCGGAATGATGGCAGATGCGCCGCTCCATTTTAGCCCAGAATTTGGCATTACGACTCGCTTCAACTGCACCTAATTCATTCAGTCGAATCATAGGGTCATGAATCTCCACAATCCAGCAAATACCTGTCGCTCGCTTTAACCAATACCCCGCCAAATGCGCAGAATAAGCACCTCCTGTTGAGTACACCACTTTGATCTTATGCTTCTTAATCAAATAGAGGCTATACAAATAAGCCGTGACCGCCCAGGAGGCCTGACTATCTAAACCAAAGAGCAGCTTCTCCAACAAGATCAACGGCGATAGCAATAACGTGATCAAGAAGACTGATATTTTGTACGCCAACCCAGTCCCAATGTAGCGCCGAATCACGTGACGCAAATCGAATCTCAGTCCAGCTCCGCCAATAGGCCAAACCTGGTGGTGCGCAAACTTTTCATCTTGACCGCCCAACACCGAACTCACAATCACAGGCTCAATACCCATAGTGCGTAAATGCGGCAATTTGTCGGTAATAGTTTGGCTCGCGGCGCGACCATCCATATTGAATGCGTGGGAGAGGATCAGCCAACGCTCGGGATTTGCGGTAGTTTCAGGATTGTTCATAGTACACTTTGCGATTTTACGGATAATAGTTGCTCTATGAGTTCTCACCCCACAGATAAACCGCAAAAACTATTTGTGCGATTATTTGACTATTACCGCCCCTATTTCAAGATATTTTTGCTAGGCTATTTTTTCCTGATTTTGGCCGCGCTAATGGAGCCCTTGATTCCCAGCATGATGAAAATTTTGCTTGATCATGCAGGCCAACAAACCGCCGCAGTAAAGCCATTACCGTGGCCAATCTGGGTTCCACCGCTGGCCGTCATTTCCCTTTTTGCTGGAAGGGCTCTGCTCGGTTTTCTATCAAGTGTGGCGCTCGGCACTGCCAACAACAAGGTCGTCACGCGATTACAAAATGACGTGTTCAACCGCCTGCTGGTTGGTGACCTTAGGCTGTACGAGAAAGAAAGCACCAGCAGCCTTATCAACACCATCAGGGGCGAGACGCATTCTGCGGGCGGCTGCTTTACCAGCGTGATGCAAGATGGCGGACGAAACGTCCTAACGGCTCTAGGACTCATCGCCTATCTTTTTTGGCTAAACTGGCATTTGACATTACTCGTTTTAATCGTCATGCCCGTTGTTGCCATCGCTGTACGAAAAATAGGTCAGCGAATGCGCGCCACACACTTTAAAGTTCAGAAACTGGCTGAAGAAGTGAGCTACGTCATCGAAGAAAACACACACGCACACAAACTGATTCGTCTGCATGGGGCGCAGGCAAACCAACAATCGCGGTTTTCACAGCTTGTCGAGTCCTATCGCACCCAAATGACGCGTTCGTTGATCGCATCCGCCGCGATTACACCCATTACACAAATAGCGGCCTCATTTGCTTTGGCGCTGATTTTGTCATTGGCGCTGCAACAAAATGAAGCTGGGCAGGTCACTGTAGGTGACTTAGCCGCCTATCTCACCGCCATGCTCATGCTGATCTCGCCGCTCAAGGGATTAGGCGATGTCATGCCTAATGTGCACCGAGGCAGCGTCGCACTCAAACGCGTGTTTGGCTTAATGGACTATCCGCTAGAGGCAAACACAGGAACGCACCAGGTTACCAGAGTCAGAGGTGACATTAAATTTATCAACATTCAAAAAACATACGAAGGCGCTCAAATTCCTGCCATTAAAAATATCACTCTGCACATACAACCCTCACAAATGGTCGCCTTGGTGGGAGCATCAGGTTCGGGCAAAACCACACTGGCGAATATGCTGCCACATTTTGTGCGTGCAGATGAGGGCGATCTATTGATTGATGGTGTTTCCATCGCAAAATGGGACTTGCGCTCCCTGCGGAACAGCATCGCTATGGTGAACCAAGACACCACCCTGCTCAACGACACGGTTCTAGCAAACGTTTGTCTGGGTAACGCTGCGCCTGATATAGCACGCGCTGAAAAAGCCCTCACAGATGCGCACTTGTGGCTACACGTCAAAACCATGCCGCAAGGTATCTGGACTCAGATCGGGCATAACGGCCACACACTCTCGGGAGGTCAAAGACAAAGGCTAGCAATTGCCAGAGCCCTGTATAAGGCAACGCCTATTTTGATTTTGGATGAAGCCACCTCCGCGCTCGACTCAGAGTCAGAACACTTGGTGCAAGCTGCTATCGCCAAACTCACCCAATCCTGCACGACATTGATCATTGCGCACCGCCTAAGTACCGTAAAGCACGCCGATCTTATCGTCGTGATGGAAGCTGGCGAAATTGTGGAGCAAGGTACTTACGACAATTTGATGTCAAACGGCAGCACCTTTGCACGGCTAGTTCGGCAACAACTTGCATAACATGCCAAGCCATGACTAACAATTGCGACTTCGCACTCGTCTGTAAAAGCTATATAGGCGACATCAGGCGGCTAGAGCGGCTGCTGGTCAGCATTCAAAAATACAATGCCGACAACCTTCCCGTCTTTATCATCGTCCCTCGTTCAGATTTAGAAGTGTGCCAGCACCAGACACAACATGCGGGTCTCAATAGCACGAACCACCAATGGCTAACCGATGAGGGCATTGTTGCAGCGCATCCTCAAGCGGTCAGCCATCAACTTATAGAGAAATATCACAAAGCAGCGGGCTCGATAAGCCAACAGATCATCAAGTCTGAGGCTTGGAGAGCCATTGGTTGCGAAGCCTATTTGAGCCTAGACTCAGATAGCATCTTCATTAAGCCATTCCATAAATTAGACTTTGTCAGCGTCAGCGGCATGCCCTATACCATCATGCATCAAGCCAAAGACATGTACCAAGTCGCCATTAACCGTGGTTATGCGGTTCAATACGAACACTTTGTCGGTCTCGCTCAGACAGTTCAACAGGTGTTCGGCAGGCAAGGCCCCATTTATAGCTTTTTACCGCAGCCCTTTTTATGGTCTGCAAAAGTCTGGCAAGCGCTGCATGACCAATGGCTAGCACCAAAAAACCAAACGCTTTGGGATGCTATCGCGTTTTGCCCATCTGAGGCGCAATGGTACGGAGAGGCTTTATTACACTTAGAGCCCATTCTAGTTTCCCCAATAGAGCCCTTGTTTCGCGTTTACCATTTTGATTGGCAGTACGACCTCTATCGCAAGTGGGGGGAATCCACACAAATACTTTCGGATCAATACCTTGGTGTGTGCCTACAGTCCAACTGGGAAGTAGCGATGGATCCCGTAGGTGGACGCAGCTTCGCCTCAAAAGCCATTAGACAAATCAAACGCTGGTTCAAGCTACATCGTTAATTACTTGGAAATCACCCAAAGTGGATACCAATATTTCTAAATCTGGTTGCTCATTTCCAAACCATGTTCTTGGAAGTAGTACAAGCCCTTTTGTGTTTAATATCGCAGCAATCAAGCTAAATTGACTGTTAGAGCCAATAAAAATATGCGCACCGCGCATCACGCAGTGAGCCTCGTATTCATTAATATGGTCCAAAAACGTAGTTTTGGCAAACAGGCTAGATAGCCGAACTCGTAAATCGCCTGTGATCTCTGAATCTGAAACAATGACAACGTGATTAATAAGATCAACAAAACGCTTTGCCAAGCGAATAAAGACATCATCTGATATTAAGTGCGAGGCCACATTCAAATAATCACCACGCCTGACGTGAATGCAAAGATATTTATCTTCACCGCCTCCGAGTAAATGCGCCACATTTGCTTGATGAAGAGAAAATAAGCTCTGGATATTCACTTGCCTTAGGGCTGCAAGCCCCAATTGGAGTTTTAGCGCCCCATCCTCGATGACATCCGCCTGGCGAGACACAAGCAATTTAGCATTTGCAAACGACTCTATTTGCAAATTAAATTGCTCCAATTGCCAACCCCAATGCGTAGGACGGCCTTTATCGCCTTCCGTCGCAATATCCTTTGGCTTATCGAAATAGGATAGATCGGCATAAACCTCGCGTCCATCAAACTGCATTTGAAAATAAATGGCGGCGCTAATCATTTGCGCCCCCATGCCACCTGTAAATGTAACAATACTCGGCTTGCCAGCCTGCGAGCTTGTTAATAATTGATTCCAATAATTTTTAAAAGATTTAAACATTGGCAATAACATTTTCGACAATAGTAGCGACTACAGATGCAGCGCTAAATTTTTTAGCAGCATCACTTTTTAAAAAATTAATAATATTGGCTTGATACTGCGTGTATTGGGCTTCAGTAATTGCAACCAGATACGCATGCACAGCCGCCGTATCCTTAAATTTACGTCTATCGATAAAACAATCACTTGGGATGAGTTCATCAACGTTACCGGCCCCCCAATAAACAGGAACGCAGCCACAAACCAAACTATCGAATATTTTTTCTGTAATGTAATTATTCAAATCGCGGCAATTTTCATAACAATATGAATATTTTGAAAATCTTAATACATCGGCCTTATCAGCAACTTCACCAACGAAACTTGGATACGGCTTCATTTTAAAAAACTTTGTTTTTATTCTTGGAATAATGCGTTTTAGCTTTCCAAACCAGCTAAATGCAGGCGCCGATTTATCCCAGCCTTGGCCATAGAGTTGAAACATTGCTGGAGCATATTTCTCATACCAGCGTATTGTTTGAATCCGCTCTATATACAAGTCCGATGGAAGCACCTGCTTAAATGCTTTATTTGCATTAATCAAGCAACTGAATATATTTCTTTCAGAAAAATTGGAGAACGGCTGTGCAATGAGTGGATGCGGGATAAGAATATGAACTACATTTTTTTCTGCATGAAGCCTTACATCCCATGCAAAAACTTTAATAAATTTTTTACAATAATCAACATCTACATTTAATGAATTGATGTATGGGTTTTCTAATGCTAATAAAAACTTAGGGATAGCATTCTCATCAAAAATTCGCCCCTCAAGATACAAGTCAAACGAAATGTCTCGACCCACATTCAAATCAGGTGTATTAAGCTCTATGCCTTGCGCCAGAAAAGCTTCGCGTAGCAAGCGTGGCGTATAGGTTGGATTGAATCGATGTACATCATCTTCAACCGCAAAGAGCGAGTTATTCACTCTCGTGCCGGAATAGACATTTGCGTAAATCATCAGCGACCTTTTAATTTAACAAATGCACGCTGAGCAAGAGCTAGATATGTGGAGATTCGCGCATACCGAGACCATTGGTAGTGATTAAGAAAACGACACGCCAAAGCGTTTCTTTTGGGGGTCATTTGACAGCCTTCTCGGCGAATAGTTTTATAAATAAATGAACACCGATAATCTTGTAAAATTTCATCTCCAAAAATAGTGCGATTCTTCTTCAAATAAGCCAAAAGACTAAGTCTATCGCGCCGTGACTCCGCATTACTATCGTTTCCCGTGTGAAGTCGATACGTCATCAACGCTTGATTCAGCCAAACAATGGGACCCTGATTGGCCAGGCTAAGCAACCACGCCACATCGGCATACTTCCCACCCGCCACAGGAAATCTTATATCGCCAACCATTTTACGATTGTATATATACCCAGGGAAAGGAGCAATTCCAGACTGGGAACGGGCGAAATAACGAGTAGCCAGTGCTCGTGCATTTTTAATGAGGTCAACTTGCCGAGCAGACTTGAAAAACAAATTCGGAGTCAATCGGTCAAACTCTTCAATAAAAGAGTTACAACCAAAAGCAATCGCACTAGGATGACTTTGAATCAGCTTCTTCATCGCGGTAACGAAATCAGGTTTCAACACATCATCATCATGGAACAAACAAAAATAATCACTCTCGTCCTCATTAATGCACTGGTTGAAATGCGCCAAAGCCGTGAGCATGGGCTGCCTGCGTATGTAAGTGACACCTGGGAACTCATTACAAACCAATCGTTCAACTCTATCATCGCTAGAGTTATCAGATACAATTAAATTAAATACCTTATCAAATTGAGTTAATATAGTAAGCATTGCTCGCCTTGCATCATCTGGACGATTATGACAAAGGAGATATATAGTCAATGAAATCATTGCTGATATAATTTTAATTCCATGATGTTAATTTTTTTATTTTTAATTTATTTAAAAATTTAAAAGACAAATAATTAATCATGTAAGCATTTAGCAGATATATGCAACGCCGAACAAATTTTGGGCGGAAAATTAAGGTGAGTTTTTTATTAACAATCTCATTTTTCAAATCATTTTTTAATATGGCCCTCAACTCGTCAGAGACTACTGCACGACCTTTGTAATAATCCGTCAACCACTCTAGCGAAGAAATAGCAACATCAACATGCTCCCCAGCATGAAGTTGCGTCCACTCTGGGTGACCCATTTTTTCAAATACCGTAGCAATCATCTTATTCGCTTTATTACCGACATAAGGTGGGAAGTCAATGTGGTCGCGGTAATTACGATCGGGTGTTCCAGAAAATTCTTTAGAAAGGAGAACTCCTCCAAAATCAAAAGCCGTTTGTAATGCTAGAGCTATATGTGTGAATGCGCATGATTTGACTTCTTCATAGTTTAGTATTTTCGTTTGTACTTTTATATTTTTGCGTTTTATGACCAATGAAGTCAATTTTGGAAACTTAATAAATTGACTAAAACCAAAATCACTCCCTCTAACATTCGAGTACTGATCTTGTAATATTAACGGCGTATCTTTTCCATACGGCGTTTGATTAAAATTAAAGAAAATCAAATTTGGGTTATAATAATCAATATATTTAATTATATTTTTTAAAATATCTCCGTCTAAATTATCATCATCTGATACAAACCAGCAATATTTCTCATTGCCGGCAATAAAGCATTGTCGAACATTATAATCAAAACCCATGTTATTATAATTTGATTCGTATTTTAATACTATATTATTTCTATGAAAGTTAATTTTTTCCCGCTTCAAAACTTTCAATGTTTCATCTGTAGATCCATTATCCGAAACGAATACAGAAACTATATTTTCAAAGCCCTCTTTAATTATTAATTGCTGAATTTCAATCAATGAACGTTGCAACCTAGCAGCTCTATTGTATGTAGGTATAGAAATACTTAATAAAGCAACGCTGGGATTTTTTATGGCATTTTCTGGTATCATTATTTTCATATTTATTTTTTAAACTCAAATACATTACTGTAATCAATATCAGAAAATATAAAATTATGCGTTTTAATTGTATTCACGCCAGTTTCAACGATTAATAATAGTTCATTCCTAGGCAAAAAGCGACATTCATCGTCGGCCGTCCATGCGTTGTATCCATTTTTGTAAAACATATCAAATGTTTCTAGCAAATTTGGATTTATTATATTTCCACTAACAAGATGTTCATTAATTGAAATTTCAACTACCCATATAGGCTTTGGCTGCATTTCTAATAATTTTGAAGATCCATCCAACATTAACTTTTCAGCCCCTTCAACATCTACGAGAACGAGACATTTTTTACCAGCATATTTATCACCTAGAACATTGTCCATCGTTGTGCAAGCGACGATTGTCACATCATCTTCTGGAGTATTTGCCCAGCCTTTTATTAACGATGCGCCAGTTCCTTCTCCATAAATATCAATTAACCCTGTTTTGTTGCTTAATGCGATTGGAAAAACTTCAATTTGATTTTGCCAATTATTTGCTTTTATATTACGAAATAAATATTGTAAATTGCCATTTATAGGTTCAAAAGCAATAGTATTTTTCCCGCAACTAAGTGCTAAACAGCAATAATATCCAATATTGGCACCCACATTAATAAAAAGATCGACTTTATGTGTTAATTTTTTTATTATTTCAGTTTCAAACGGTTCAAAATTACCATTCACCATGGCATCATTGCCTGCAAACTTGAAGCCTAAAGTGGTTTCAATTGGATTGGTATAAATATCTTTTTTATCTTTTATGTATCGGTAAGCTCTGTATAGTTTCTTACCAAAAATAATTTGATATATGGATTTATTTTTCATGAGAAGAATCAATCAACCAATTTTTTTGAATGTATAAATGCCACAACCATACTCAATGCTTTTAGGCACATCACTTAGAGATTTTTCGCGATGCAAATCACCAGCATCATCAACAAATGAAAAGTTAAGTAACTCAATTTGATATTTATCCTGCCAGCTCAATATCTCGGAAGACTCAAAAACACGATGTGCGTTAAATTGGACTTGACTATGCGCCGCAATCGGAAAGCTGATATAGAGCGTGCCATTAGGTTTTAGCATTTTTAAAAGATTTAAAAAACCTTTAATATGCCCTTGCGGATCAATTGGGTCGCCGTAACGCCCTAAGCCAAAATGCTCGATTGCATGAAGACAAGAGATTGAATCAGTAATTTCCGCCTCAACGCCTGTTCCATCCATTAAGTCCATTTGTTTAAATTTAATATTGGCATGCCCAGTATCTTTTAGAGGTCGCACATCAATGATTTCTATTTCTCGAAAAGCCGCCACGTGTGATACGAAACCTGAAACGCTAGAGCCTACATCAATATGCCTTTTGGGATTGACATTGTAGATGTAGCTAGCGACTAACAGATCTTGATGGAAATAGTGCCCCGTCGCCGATCCCGCCTGCTCTTTGTAATCGGAGTAAATTGGATACTTTTTATCGACTACTCCTCCCGCTTTCTTAAAAGCTAGATAATCTTTAATATATCGAATTCGTCGATTTAGTGACATTTAGCGAGTCCTTTATTCATATTACACAATCAGCAAAATAGCGCGTAACCCCATCCGCACCTTTTTCCTCCACCAGACCATGGATATCAGTCTCAAACCCAGGGCACTCGGTATTAAAGGCACGGGCAAACTTAAGGTAGTCCACAATTTTTTTATTGAACACTTCACCTGGAATTAAAAGCGGAATGCCTGGTGGATA